>PFXI01000016.1:45678-51083 GCA_002791575.1 Zetaproteobacteria bacterium CG_4_9_14_3_um_filter_54_145
AGATTTTACCCACACAACTTCGTGAAGCGCCACTTTCTTATTCACCTTCACCACATGATCCTGGCTCAGAAACCGGCACGCCTCGACTATGCCGCGGGCTCGGAGAGCGACAGTATCTACTATGACCGGGCCGGATTTGAAGGCAGTGACTCGGAAGTAGCAGCAAAATTGAGGGCAGTATTCGCATCGGACGCGGTAGATGTCGAGAGCGGTGAAGGTATCCAGCTGTTGACCGATCAGCGCGTTTTCGCACCTCAGGCCATATCTCTGGCGTTGAATGATTATATGATGGATGCCCGATTGCGCGCCAGGCTAAAAAGCTTTGCAAAAACAATGCCGCCTTTGCATGTTCACTCCTTTCCCATGCATCGATATGGATTCCATGAGAATGCGCGCTACCTGAAGATCTGTATGCAATATCAACAATATGGTTCTTTCAGTATGCAGGACTATCTGTTGCTGGCCGCAGACACACAGGATGAGATTGTACGCCTGAGGGTGATGATGGCTCTCTATACGCTCGGGCTGATCACGCCGCTTGAATCAGGAGTCGCCGGTGTGAAGCACAAACACAGATCCATTTTCAGCACTATTGCTGATAAACTGAAAATACACCATTTCTAGTGTTGCTAGCGGATACCGGCAGGCCTTCAGCTTATGCCAGCTTGTCGTCCGCCACGTGGTAGTTGGGGTCTTCCTTCATGTTCACTTCAACCAGATCAGCTGCCGTGGTCAGTAACTTGATGCACTCCGGACTCAGATGTGTCAGGTGCAGCTGCTTGCCTGCGCTTTTATAACGCTCGGCCAGATTGTCGATCGCTTCAATGGCGGAGTGGTCGGCAATGCGCGACATGGCACAGTCGATATAGACGTTGTCCGGATCATTTTCCGGATCAAACAGCTCGCTGAAACGATGCGCCGAAGCGAAGAAGAGTGGCCCGTGCATGCGGTAGATGCGCGAGCCGTCGGCCTGATCCTCGCGGATGGCGTAGATGTGACGTGCCTGTTTCCACGAAAAAACCAGTGCGGTTGCAATCACGCCAATAATGACGGCTGTGGCGAGGTCGGTGAAGACGGTGACCACGGCTACCAGAATGCCGACAAAGGAGTCTTCGCGCGGCACCTTGTTTAACAGATTGAAACTGCCCCATTCAAAGGTGCCGATCACCACCATGAACATCAGGCCGACGAGGGCGGCTACCGGCACCATGGCGATCAGATCGGAGGCAAACATGATGAATATCAGCAGGAATAGTGAAGCAGCAATGCCGGAGAGATTGCGCAATCCGCCGGATGAAACATTGATCATGGTCTGACCGATCATGGCACAGCCACCCATGCCACCGAAGAAGCCGTTGACGGTATTGGCCACGCCCTGACCGATCGAGACGCGGTTTCCCTGGCCCCTGGTGCCGGTCATCTCATCCACGACGGTCATGGTTAGCAGTGATTCAATCAGGCCGACGCCCGCCAGGATTACAGCGTAGGGCAGGATGATCCAAAGTGTTTCCAGCTCGAATGGAACGACAGGCAGATGAAATGCCGGGAAGCCGCCGCTGATGTCGGCAATATCACCCACCGATTTGGTCTCCAGACCGCCGAAAATAACGATCAGGCTGATGGTGATGATTGCCGCCAGGCTTGCCGGGATGGCACGTGTTATTTTCGGCAGAAAAAACATAATCGCCATGGTTAAGGCCACCAGAGCCAGCATGGAGTACATCGGTGCGCCGGAGAGCCAGTGCATGACGCCGTCTGTACCGGTGCTCTTGAACTGCTCCATCTGAGCCAGAAAAATGACTATAGCCAGGCCATTGACAAAACCGAGCATGACCGGATAGGGAACCATGCGGATATATTTGCCGAATTTCAGAACGCCAAACGCCACCTGCAGGATACCTGTCAGTACAATAGTGGCAAAGAGATACTCCACGCCGTGCTGGCTTACCAGTGCCACCATAACCACGGCCATGGAGCCGGTTGCACCGGAAATCATACCGGGACGCCCGCCCACCAGAGATGTCAGCAGCCCCATCAGGAATGCGCCATACAGGCCGACCAGCGGATTGACGCCGGCGACAAAGGCAAAGGCCACCGCTTCCGGCACCAGTGCAAATGCGACAGTCAGACCTGAAAGGATGTCATCCTTGGCCCTGGCTGCATGGTCGTAATAGAGCTGAAACATGGTGTCTCCTGATTTATTAATGGGGGCGGCACTCTATGGGCGGGGTTGGTGAGTGCCATCTTCTCTGGCCCGAAAAACAATACGGGCCGCCAAAGGCAGCCCGTATCGAGGGGGCAAAGCTGTGTCAGTTCATGACGCGCAGTTCTACACGACGGTTTTTGGCGCGCCCTTCCGTGCTGGTGTTGCTGGCAACAGGTTGGGTCTCACCATAACCACGCGAGCTCAGCCGGGAAGCATCGATGCCATGCGCAACCAGGTAATCCTTGACGCTGGCAGCTCTGCGCTCGGATAGAGCCAGATTATAGGTGTCGGAACCACTGCTGTCGGTATGCGCTGCTACCTCGACATTGATGCTGGCGCGACGGTTCAGGGTTGCGACTGCCTTGTCCAGTGTAGCAACAGATGCAGGTCTGAGTGTGGCGCTGTTATTGTCGAAGTAGACGCCTTCCATTTTGATGATTTCAACGTTTACCTTGTTGCAGCCTTTTTTGGCCAGGGTGCGCGCCTCATTGGCTTTGCTTATGGCGGTATCAATCAGGTGGGCATTTTCATCCGGATGGACATCGTCCTCGGTGATTTCATGGGCCGCCCAATAATAATAGGCTACGGCTTCTGCCTGCAGTTTAGGGGCGCATGTCTCAGCACCTGCAGCTTTTGCATCGGCAATGGCTTTGCGGGCGTCATCAAGCTCACTGCTGTTCATGTTCATGTGCGGGGCGCAGGCTGACAGGGTCAGGGTGGCTGCAGCCGCGATCAGGATACGTTTGATCATTTTGTGCCTCCGGCTTTGGCCGCTTCTTGTTCCGCCATCTTGATCAGTACCTTGGCGGCACCCAGATCATGCTGGCCCTTTTCGATGCTGGCGATAGAGGCCAGTTCACGTGCCAGGTGTGCGTGATAACTGTCGTTCCCCTGCAGGTCGGCGGTTATTTTATCACCACGATCTTCAATGCTGTCGAATGCTTTTGCCTGAGCCGGCATGGCAAATGCAACCAATGCGGTTAACATAAATATAATGCGCATACTTCCCCTCCAGTGAATGTTAGCGGGCATTATAGTCAGCGTTTGCAGAATAGCAAAACTCCGACAGTGTCAGAAAAGCCATGCGTCGGTTAGATCTGTTGCAGCATCTGCTCCATCTCTTTGGCCAGTGCATTGCGCCTGAACAGCAGATTGAAATGGCCACCGCCATGATGGTGCCACAGGTGTGCGGCACGCAGACCGGCCATCAGCAGGGCGCGTACCCGGCGGGTATTGGCCTGCTGGCTGAGGTGCTCGGATTTGCCGCGTACGATAATTCGGGGCCTCATATTGCTGATGGTTTCACCGTACAGGTCGGCAACGGCAGCCATGATATTGGGATGCATGGCATCGCCAAAATATTGTCGCTGATTGGCAATGCGTTGCATGCCTGTTGCCAGTGTCTGGCGGGTGGCGGCATCCTTGCCCAGCTTTCGCTCCAGAGAGAGCAGGCCTGCACAATAACTCATCAAGGCCTTGTTCTGCGGCAGGTCGTTACCGTGCAGCATGCTGCTGCAGATACGCAAGCCGGTATGCAAATTGCCGATGCCGTCATACAGTTGCGCTACATCATGATCCGGTTGCAGCGGGTCGCTGAACAGGCTGGCCATCAGTGTGCGGCAATCCTGAGCATCGGCGATACCTTTGCGGGCAATGCTGTCGACCAGATAGACGGCCTGTGCCATGGCGGCAAGGGCCGTGGCACGCTGGCTGATAATGCTGTGGTAGGATGATTGTGACATGCGGCTATGCTGGAGCCAGAGGGAGAGATGCTCAAGTGATGAATGAATTACGCAAGGCGGCGGCTGTTGCCCTGCAATGTGCTGATGTCGATGAAAAACTGTTTCGGGTGCGCGAGCTTGCACGCTTGCAGAGAGAGGGCACGCTGCTGCTGGATCGCTCCGCTGACTCTGCCATGACTGGGGAGCCCGGACGTCCCGATCGGCCGCATCTGGTGCGGGCTGCGAAAGTGGCCCGGCGCGGCTTTGTCACCCTTGGAGCGCGCGCAAGCCTGATGCATGCGGTGGCCCACATTGAGTTTAATGCCATCAACCTGGCTCTGGATGCTGCGCAGCGTTTTGCCGGTATGCCGGAATTGTTCTACAGCGACTGGCTGACGGTGGCAGAGGAGGAGGCCTATCATTTTGAGTTGATACGGGCTCATTTGCGACACCTGGGTGCTGAATATGGTGATTTCGATGCCCACGGGGGGCTGTGGGAGATGTGTGAGAAAACAGCCCATGATGTACTGGCCCGTATGGCGCTGGTGCCGCGGGTGCTGGAGGCGCGCGGGCTGGATGTGACGCCGGGCATACAAACGAAGCTGACGCAGGCAGGTGATAATCATGCGGTCAGCCTGCTGGATATTATCCTGCGTGATGAGATCGGGCATGTTGCCATCGGCAATCGCTGGTTTCGCTACTGCTGTGAGCAGCGTGATCTGGATCCGCTTGCCACATTCACCGATCTGCTGGCGGACTATTATCCGAAAGGGCTGATGGGGCCGTATAATATGGTGGCGCGGGAACAGGCTGGTTTTACAGCGCTCGAAATGGCTCTGCTGACAGGGCAATAAGCCTTTATGTCAGCTGTTGAGCGCGCGCTGCAGCGTGGTACGCAATGTTTCGATCAGGTAAGGCTTCTGGATGAAACCGGCCAGACCCTTGCCGGCAAAACGGCTGGTCGTATCCAGTTCGTTATAACCGCTGGAGAGAATCACCTTTACATCAGGCTGGATGCGCCGCATTTCACGGAAGGCCTCTTTGCCATCCATCACGGGCATGGTCATATCCAGCAGAACGGCCCTGATTTGACTGTGCATGGTCTTGAAAGCCTCGACGCCGAGCAGACCGTTTTCAGCAGTGATGACATCATAGCCGCTCTGTTTCAACATCTGGGCGGCGGCATTGCGCACCATGGCCTCATCATCGACGATCAGGATCAGGCCGCCAGCATGCGTTGATGTTGTTTTCACAACTTCCGCGCTTACAGTTTTTCGGGTGCCCCGGCTGTATGGCAGCAGTACCTTGAATGTGCTGCCTTTGCCCGGCTCCGAGTAGACCTTGATCGCACCACGATGGCCGCGCACGATGCCCAGAATGGCGCTCATGCCGAGCCCGCGGCCGGTGAACTTGGTGGTGAAAAACGGATCGAACAGCTTTGCTTTTGTTGCGGCATCCATGCCTGAGCCGTCGTCTGA
>PFXI01000016.1:51093-55046 GCA_002791575.1 Zetaproteobacteria bacterium CG_4_9_14_3_um_filter_54_145
AGGCGAGGTATGCCGGCGTAGCTTCAATCGTACCTGTGCGGATGCGAATCAGGCCATGTGGCGGGGCGATGGCCTCGGATGCGTTGATAATCAGGTTCATGATGATCTGCTGCATTTGCGAGCGATCTGCATCAATCAGCGGTATATCATCCGGCAGGTCACTTTGCAGCGTGACATGTTTGGCAATGGATACCTGTAACAATTCGGTCATTTCCCGAACCAGCTGGCTGATATTGATCGCTTCAACCACGAATCGCCCTTTGCCGGAATAGGCAAGCATCTGCTTACACAGGTCTGCAGCCCGCTGACTGGCCTTTTCAATATTGTCCAGCCGGGTAGCCAGCGTTGAGTCGGTATCCATCTCTGCACGGGCCAGCCCAGCATTGCCCATGATGGCGGTGAGCAGGTTATTGAAGTCGTGGGCGATGCCGCCGGCCAGTACCCCGAGGGATTCCAGCCGCTGTGCATGCTCCATCTGCTGCCGTTCCGCGCGCTCATGAGTGACGTCCCGCTGCACGGAGACAAAACCGGTGATTTCGCCATCATCATTGCTGATAGGTGAGATGACCTGCTCAACTTCATAGAGGTCGCCAGCACGGTTGCGGTTGATGAACAGGGAGTTCCAGTTTTGTCCGGCAAGAATGGTATCCCACATATCGCGGTAGAATGAGATGTCCATTTCACCGCTTTTGACCACACTGGCGGGCCTGCCGATCGCATAGGCGGAGGTGTAGCCACTGATGCGTTCAAAGGCCGGATTCACATATTCGACAATGGCATCGCGGTTGGTGATCATGACAATATTGTCACTATGCTCAATGGCCGCCTGCAGGCGCCGGAGGTCAGCGGTGCGGGCGCGGATCTCATCTTCCAGTCCGCGCTGATGCTGCAGGATCTGTCCGGCCATATGCTGAAATGTCGAGCTTAACAGCGTGATTTCACGGCTGCCTGTAGTCACGTTATCCGGGTAGGCATCCAGGCGGCCGGCCGCCATGGCTGCTGCCATACTGGTCAACTCATGCAGGGGGCGGGTAATGCGACGGGTGTAGAGTGCCACGCCAATCAGCGTCAGCAGTGTAATGGCGAGCAGACCCGCGATCAGGCCGTTGCGAATGTCCAGCAGACCGGCCATCGCCTCGCTGCGGTCAATTTTGGCAACAATGCCCCAGTTAAGACCCGGAATAAAGGTCCATGCCGCGATCACATCAATGCCGCGCCAGTCTTTGAATGCACCCTGTCCGCTTTCGCCTCTGGTGGCATCCAGGATCGGCCTGCCCAGGCCGCTCTCCTCCAGGATAATGCGGTTGAATGCTGCATCCGGATCACCGCGCAGCGGTGCTGTGACCATCACCCCGTCGATGCTGCGCGTGCCCAGCACGATTTCACCGCTCTGCCCGAGACCTTCCAGGTTGCGTGCAACATCATAGAATGCATCGGTATCCAGTTGAATGGCAATAACACCCCACAGTTGATGATCGTACACTACGGGCACAGCCATGAAGGCTGCCGGCTGCAGGGATGGCGGATAGTATTTGAATTCCGACTGGTGCGGCGACAGGGATTGCAGGGATTCCCTGAATACATCGGCCAGAGCCGATTCGCGCCATGGGCCGCTATTCAAATTGGTGGCAAAGTCACTCTCATGAGCGACAGTAAAAACCACATCGCCCCGGTTGTTGATCAGGAACAGGTCATAGAAGTGCCAGCGATCGATGAAGGCTTCAAAGTGCGGCTTATTCAGCTTGTCCTGCTCTGTATAAGCCGCCGAGCTCACCCCTTTGGCATAGGCGTCGTCAAGTGTGCGCAATGAGGTTGCCGCCGTCTGTGACTGACTGATGTCGATCAGGTGATTGCTCTGATCGTCAAGGTAGGCGGAGATCAGGCTGGCGCGCTGGTTGGCAATGCTACGCTGGTCGGCAATAGCCTGATTGAGCAGGCGACTCTCCAGCAGATGGTATGCCAGTGCGCCGGAAACGACCGAGACCATCAATATGGAGAGGCTGCACAGTAGCAGGATTTCACTGCGCAGTGAGGGGCCGCCACGCCTGCCCATGGCGTCATCCTCATGATTCATGGTTGCACCAGCTCAGGGCGTGATGACCAGTGGCCATTCCAATCCATGTTCAGTTGTCCGAGAAACAGATCGGCCTCATGGCGTGTGATCAGTCGCGGGTAGGGGTAGGGACGCAGCGGTTTTGCGGATGACCAGACGATATCAAACTGTTTGTTGGTGTTGATTTTACCGATGCGGGCGGTCTTCCACAGGTGGTGGCTGACCGGATCCACACTAACTACCCCTTCCGGGGCGGCCATACTCTGACTCAATACGCTGTGATGGATGACATTCGGGCTCCAGGTGCGGGCGCCACGCACCGCACTGGCCCACAGGTTGACGCCAATCCAAGCGGCTTCCATCGGATCGGTGATTGGCAGGTTGCCATATTTCTGATGGTAGGCCCGGGTAAAGCGGCTGTTTGCCTCGCCGGGCAGGCTCTGGAAATAGCTCCATGCCGCATAATGGCCGACCACCTCATCAGCCGGTATGGCCTGCATACCGGCAGCACCCAGGCTGAAGGAGATCACCGGCACCTGTTTGGATGTGATACCGGCGGCCTTGAGAGCATGAAACAGCGCGATATTCGAGCTGCCGTTGACGGTGTTGAGGATGACATCGGGTTTGCTGCGGCGGATATCTGCAATCAGTGCGTTCATATCGGGGCTACCCAGCTTTACATAATGTTCGCCGACGATTTCCGCCTGCAGCAGCAGTGCCTGCTTGCGAATCAGCCAGTTGGCTGCATGCGGAAATATGTAATCGGAACCGAGCAGATAGAGTCTGGGGCCGAATGTGCGCACGGCCCAGTTGACGGTAGGCAGAATCTGCTGGTTGGGTACGGCACCGGTATAGATGACATCCTCTGATTGTTCCATGCCTTCATATTGCACCGGGTAAAAGAGCAGATGGTTATGGGCCTCGATCACGGGCAGAACGGCCTTGCGGCTGGCTGATGTCCAGCAGCCAAACAGCACACTGACATGCTCTTCGCTGATCAATCTCTCCGCCTCGCGGGCAAAGACCTCCTCATCGGATTTACCGTCAGCGATCACCGCCTCAATACGATGGCCAAGCAGGCCGCCCTGTGCATTGATCTCTTCAATGGCCAGCAGGGTGGCATCGACAACCGGTTTTTCACTGGCTGACATGGTGCCGGTTAGCGAATGCAGTATGCCGACCCGGATAGGAGGGGGGGGGCTGAAAGGGCCGGCGATCGATATTTCTATCCATATCAGGCAGGTCAGCTGCACGGCTATAAAGGCGTATATGCTGATGCGCGATGCCTGCACTGATGCCCCCGGGTTGTTGCGCTGCTCACAGTTGTGCCATGAGTTATGCGGTGTTTAATCCTCATACTATCGGCAGAAATTCAGAATTGTGAAGCGATGTTTATGTTGGCGCTACAGGTGAGGTCTCCGGAGGAGGTGATTTCTGTGCATTGTCTTTGCCCTGTTCAGCATATTATGCTGTCGGAATCGATCCGGTTGAAGCCGAAGCCGGCTTGCGGCGTGCTTCCTCGTCTGCTCGACTGAGTAGACTTTTCTGTTTTGGTCAGACGTGAATTGCCAATCGATATGAACCCGCCTATCCTTGATTGATCAAGTCTTGGAGTGAATGAGTGTATTGTTACCCTGGGATTACCTTGAATCCGCATTATGAACTGACCCTTATAAAATTTTGAATGGGAGGGGGGAAATGGCTGAGGAGGCTATTAAGTGTTCATATGCTCAGCATGGATCTTTGAGTTGGAAGTGTCCGTATCCGGCCTTTGATAAGGATTCTGGATTGTGTGTTTTTCATTCTTCTAACCTGAATAATTCATAAACCTTTCAGGCGACCGATTAATATTGTTCACAAAATGGTTTAGTCTTATGCAATCGCCGTTATTTCGGCTCTG
>PFXI01000030.1 GCA_002791575.1 Zetaproteobacteria bacterium CG_4_9_14_3_um_filter_54_145
GGATGTTGAATTGATTACCCCAATCGCGATGGATAAGGAACTTCGTTTCGCCATTCGTGAAGGTGGTCGTACGGTCGGCGCTGGCGTCGTTACCGACATTAGTAAGTAATAGGAGGCCTAGGTGGCAACTCAAAGTATTCGTATTCGCCTGAAGGCTTTTGATCATCGTATTCTCGATAAGAGTGCGGCTGACATTGTGGCGACAGCAAAACGTACAGGTGCAGAAGTACGTGGTCCGATTCCGATCCCGACCAAGATCCGCAAGTTCTGTGTGATCAGATCGCCACATAAGTACAAGGATTCTCGTGACCAGTTCGAGATCCGCACGCACAAGCGTGTGCTGGACATAGATAAGCCGACACCACAGACAGTAGACGCGCTGATGAAGCTCGACCTGCCGTCCGGCGTGGATGTCGAGATCAAGCTGTAAGGGGGAGAAGATCATGAGTATTGGATTAATCGCCCGGAAAGCGGGCATGACACAGATTTTCACCGCAGATGGCGCAGCTATCGCAGTGACTGTACTGAATATCGAACCGTGCAAGGTTATTGCACGTCGCACTGCTGACAAAGATGGCTATGACGCTGTCCAGGTCGGTTTTGGTGCTGCCAAGCGCGTAACCACTCGTGCTGTGCAGGGTCACTTTGCCCGTCAGGGTCAGGAAGCGACTGGTGGTCTGAAAGAGTTCCGCGTAGCTGCAGACGCTGAGTTCGAACTGGGTCAGGAGTTGAAGGCAACGCTGTTTGAAGCTGGTCAGAAGATTGATGTGTCCGGCACCTCCAAGGGTCACGGCTTTGCCGGTGTCATGAAGCGTTACAACTTTGCCGGTGGCCGTGCTACGCATGGTGCTGAAAAGGTTCATCGTCAGATGGGTTCAACCGGTCAGTGCCAGTGGCCAGGCCGCGTTTTCCCGGGTAAGAAGATGCCGGGTCATTTTGGTAATGTTCGTTCAACCACACAGAATCTGGAAGTTGTTCGTGTGGATGTAGAGGCAAACCGCATTCTGGTTAAGGGTGCTGTTCCCGGTTCACGTAATGGACTGGTTGAACTGCGTCCAGCCGTAAAGGGAGCGTAAGATGGCGGAAATCACCATCGTAAATCAGAGTAATAAAGAAGTAGGCAAGCGCGAGTTGAATCCGGCCGTATTCGGTCTGGAAGCAGATGCTGCATTTGTCCACCGTGTGTATGCAGCCCTGGCATCTGCCCAGCGCGGCGGTACCAGCAAAGTGAAGGATCGTTCCGAAGTCTCCGGTGGCGGCAAGAAGCCATGGAAACAGAAGGGTACCGGTCGTGCACGTGCAGGTTCCTCCCGTCAGGCGCAGTGGCGTCATGGTGGTACAGCACATGGTCCAAATGCTGATACCTCGTTCGCTACACGTATCAACAAGAAAGAGCGTCGTCGCGCACTATGTCTGGCACTGTCTGACTGCCTGCGTGAAGGTAAGCTGACATTTGTTGATACCATTGACTTCGATGAAATCAAGACCAAAGCATTTGTAGAGACACTGAATGCTCTGGGCACTGATTCGGGCCTGATCGTATTGGGCGAGAATAACAGTGCAGTTGAGCTGTCCGGCCGTAATGTGCCGAACACACAGGTGAAGCTCGATGGTCAGATCAGTTTGCATGATCTGCTCAAGAGCAAGCGTATTGTGTTGACTGCCGCTGCTGTAGATAATCTTGAGGAGCGTCTGGCATGAGTGCGAATATCAATCACTTTAACATTTTGCGCCAGCCTGTAATTACTGAAAAGAGTTACACGGCTACCGGTGCAGCAAATCAGTACACTTTCCGTATTGCCCGTGAGGCAAGCAAGACCCAGGTCAAGGCCGCCATTGAAGCTATTTTTGAAGTGGATGTGGATAAGGTTCAGGTGATCAACATGCCGAGCAAGCCTAAACGCCGTGGTGCACATGCAGGCAGCCGTTCAGGCTACCGTAAGGCTGTTGTCCGCCTGGCTGAAGGCCAGACGCTTGAAGTGGCTGAAGAGGTATAAACGATGGCTTTGAGAGCACTAAAACCCACATCCAACGGTAATCGCGGTCGCATTGGTGTTGTAAACACCGATCTGCACAAGGGCGATCCGGAGAAATCATTGACGGTTGGCCTGACAAATTCGGGTGGCCGCAACAATAACGGACGTATTACTGCCTTCCATCGTGGTGGCGGACATAAGCGTCTTTATCGTCTGGTAGATTTCAAGCGTGACAATCACGGCATAGAAGGTAAGGTTGCGCGCCTTGAATATGATCCGAACCGCACAGCACATATTGCGCTGGTCGTATTCAGTAACGGTGACAAGCGTTATATCCTCGCTCCACAGGGTCTGCGCGCTGGTGATGTTGTCATGTCCGGCCCAGATGCAGAAGTGCGTCCCGGTAATGCAATGCCACTGTCCAAGATCCGCGTCGGTACCATTGTTCATAACGTGGAGATGAAACCGGGCAAGGGTGGCCAGATGGCTCGCAGTGCCGGTGTTTCCATCCAGTTGATGGGTAAAGAGGGTGGCATGGCTATCCTGAAGATGCCTTCCGGCGAGTTTCGTCGTGTGGATGCACGTTGTTTAGCAAGTATTGGTGTGATGGGCAATGCCGATCACTCCAACCGTAAAGTTGGCAAGGCTGGTCGCAGCCGCTGGCTGGGTATTCGTCCGAACGTTCGTGGTGTTGCCATGAACCCGGTTGATCATCCACACGGTGGTGGTGAAGGTCGTACCTCTGGTGGCCGTCATCCGGTAACACCCTGGGGTGTACCGACCAAGGGTCACAAGACCCGTCAGAAGAACAAGGCGTCGAACCGTGATATTATTCGCCGCCGTAACCAGAAGTGAGGTAAGACATGGCGCGTTCATTAAAGAAGGGCCCTTACATTGAGGCCTCTCTGCAGAAGAAGGTAGATGCAGCGCAGGCAGCTGAGAAGAAGGGTGTGATCAAGACCTGGTCACGTCGCTCAACTATCTCGCCTGAGTTCGTCGGCTTGAATTTTGCAGTACATAATGGCCACAAGTTTATACCGGTCTTCGTGACTGAGAACATGGTTGGTCACAAGATGGGTGAGTTTTCACCTACCCGCACCTACTATGGTCATGGTGCGGATAAAAAGGCCAGGAAGAGGTAGGCATGTCTGAACAAGTACGTGCATTGCACAAAAACAGCAAGATCAGCCCACAGAAGGCAGGCCTCATGGCCGACGCCATCCGCGGCCTGAACGTCGATCGCGCCATTGCAGTACTGGCGCTGTCACCGAAGAAGTCAGCTCGCCTGTATGAGAAAGTGTTGAAGTCGGCGATCGCTAATGCCGAGCAGAATCACGGTCTCGATGTGGATGCTTTGTTTGTATCCGAGGCTAAAGCCGATGCCGGTATGACGCTCAAGCGTTTCCGTCCGAAAGGCATGGGCCGTATGCGTAAACGTTTTCATCGCCATAGCCACCTCACGGTGTCTGTTAGCGAACGCGGATAAAGGGGTTAGTCATGGGACAGAAAGTAAATCCGATTGGATTCCGTGTTGGTGTTGTACGTAACTGGGAATCAATCTGGTACGCCTCTTACAAGAATTTTGGTGCGCAGCTGCGTGAAGATATCAAGCTGCGTCGTCATGTGAAGGCTCGCCTGAAGCATGCCGGTGTATCGCGTATCATCATTGAGCGTCCTGCAGGCAAGATCAAGGTTACCGTTCATACCTCACGTCCTGGTGTCGTGATTGGCAAGAAGGGTTCCGAGATTGATGCGGTGCGTAACGAGCTGGTTAAGGAATTTAACCAGGAAGTTCAGGTTTTCATTGTTGAGGTTCGTCGCCCTGAGGCAGAAGCTCAGCTGATCGCAGAGAACGTTGCCTTTCAGATGGAGCGCCGTGTGGCATTCCGTCGTGCAATGAAACGCGCAGTACAGGGTGCCATGCGTATGGGCGCCAAGGGTGTGCGTATCAACTGTGCCGGCCGTCTGGGCGGTGCCGAGATTGCGCGTACTGAATGGTATCGTGAAGGCCGTGTACCATTGCATACCCTGCGTGCTGAAATTGACTATGGTTTTGCGGAAGCGCATACCACTTATGGTGTGGTTGGTGTAAAAGTTTGGGTATTTAACGGCATTAAGCTGGGCGATACCATTGACGCTAACGCATAAAGACTGTTATTAGGTAGAGAGGAAGAGTCACGATGTTGCAACCGAAGAAGATCCGCTGGCGTAAGCATCACAAAGAGCTTCAGCGAATTCGCGGCAAGAGCCCGCGCGGTGCCAGCCTGAATTTTGGACAGTTTGGATTGAAGGCAATGGAACCGGGTCGTATTACGGCACGTCAGATTGAGGCCGCTCGTGTTACGATCAGCCGTCATGTCAGACGCCAGGGCCGCGTCTGGATCCGCATTTTTCCTGATCTGCCGGTATCCAAGAAGCCTGCTGAAGTCCGCATGGGTAAAGGTAAAGGCTCACCTGAATTTTGGGTTGCCGCAGTGAAAGCTGGCCGCATCCTGTATGAAATGGACGGTATTGATGAGGAATTGGCTCGTGGTGCGCTTGAGCGCGCTGCTGCAAAACTGCCAATCCGCACCAAGATTGTCGTGCGTGGAGTAGGACGATGAGCGATAACAAGAATGCAAAAGATCTGCGTGCACTGAGCGCTTCAGATCTGACAGAACGCATGAATGAACTGGCTGCAGAGAGTATGAAGCTGCGGTTTCAGAAGGCGACCATGCAGTTGAACAATACGGCCCGTGTTGGCCAGGTACGTCGTGAAATCGCGCGTATCAAAACCATTCTGGCTCAGCGCAGCTAAGGAGATAGAGAGAGATGTCCGAAGCAACAAGCAACAAGCGCACCCTTGAAGGGGTAGTAGTAAGTAATAAAGCAGAGCAGACAATCGTTGTGCAGGTAGAGCGGAAGTTTTTGCATCCGCGTTACCGCAAGACTGTTCGTTCACACAAGAAATATATGGCACATGATGCAGAGAATACCTGCAACATAGGTGATACAGTTCGCATCATCGAGTCAGCCCCGATCTCCCGCCGTAAGCGTTGGCAGTTGATCACAGTGCTGACCCGCGCTGAACAGCTGTAAGGAGATATTGGCATGATTCAGAATGAAACTGTACTGCAGGTAGCCGATAACTCCGGTGCCCGCCGTGTAAAATGCATTAAAGTCCTGGGCGGCTCCAAGCGTCGTTATGCCAGCGTCGGCGATGTTATCGTCGTAGCGGTCAAGGAAGCAGTACCGAACGGTAAGGTGAAGAAGGGTGAGGTTCAGCGCGCTGTAGTTGTGCGCACTGCCAAGGAGTTCCGTCGTCCAGATGGTTCTTCCATTCGCTTCGATGAGAATGCCGCAGTATTGCTCTCCAAGCAGAATGAGCCTATGGGCACCCGTATTTTTGGCCCTGTAACACGCGAATTGCGTGCCAAGGGTTATATGAAAATTGTTTCCCTTGCGCCTGAAGTGCTGTAAGCGGGAAAGTGAGGCGATAAGAGATGACAGCAACGGTTAAAACCCGAATTCGCAAAGATGATGAAGTGATCGTCATTACCGGTCGTGACAAAGGTGCACGTGGTAAAGTGATCCGTGTTATCCCGCAGGATGGCAATGTACTGGTGGCCAAGGTCAATATGATCAAGCGCCATACCCGTCAGACTGAAAATAGCGCTGGTGGCATTATTGACAAGGAAGCTCCTATGGAGATTTCCAACGTGCAGTACTTCTGTGCCAAGTGCAAGGCCGGGGTCCGCCTGGGCGTGAAGACGCTTGAAGATGGTCGCAAGGTTCGTACTTGCTGCAAATGCGGCGAAGTGCTGGATAGGTAGGAGATACAACAATGGCACGTTTAAAAGACCAATATAATGAGAAAGTAGCTCCTGCGCTGAAAGCAGAGTTTGCCTACACAAACCCTATGCAGATTCCTGGCATCACCAAGATTGTGGTGAACATGGGTGTGGGTGAAGCATCACAGAATGCCAAGCTGATGGATGGCGCTCTTGCAGATATGACCGCAATTACCGGTCAGAAGCCTGTTGTGACTCGTTCGCGCAAATCAATCGCCAACTTCAAGTTGCGCGATGGTATGCCGGTCGGTTGCCGTGTGACGCTGCGCGGTGAGCGCATGTGGGAATTCTTTGATCGCCTGGTTAATATCGCTTTGCCGCGTATTCGCGATTTCAAGGGTTTGTCGCCGAAGTCATTTGACGGCCGTGGTAACTACACCCTGGGCATTCGGGAGCAGATCATTTTTCCTGAAATTGAATACGACAAGGTTGACAAGGTGCGTGGTATGGATATCACCATTTGCACTTCGGCCAAAACCAATGATGAAGGACGCGCACTGCTGAGAGAATTCAGCATGCCGTTCCGCAAATAAGAGGGCTGCTACATGGCTTCCAAGAGAATGATTGTAAAATGCAATCGCACACCAAAATTTAAAGTTCGCGCCTATACGCGCTGCCAGCTTTGTGGACGTCCGCATTCGGTCTACCGTAAACTGGGTATGTGCCGTATCTGCCTGCGTAAGCATGCACTTGCCGGGGAGATCCCTGGTATGGTCAAGTCGAGCTGGTGAGGAGTATACTGATATGATGATGGACCGTATCGCCGACATGCTGACGCGAATTCGCAATGCACAGATGGCAGGAATTGAACGAATTGAAATGCCCGCAAGCAAGGTTTTGCTAGCCATGGCAGAGCTGTTGAAAGATGAAGGTTATCTTGGTGCAGTCAAAGCGTATAACCACAAGGGTCACCGTTTTCTGCGTGTCACCCTGCGTTATGACGAAGATGCCAAACCGATCATTCACGAGATTAAACGCATTTCCAAATCAGGCCGCCGTGTATACGTCGGTGTTGATGAATTGCCACGTGTGAAGAATGGCTATGGTGTAGCGCTGATCAGCACATCAAAGGGAATCATGACCGACAGAACGGCACGTACAGCCCAGATGGGTGGCGAAGTCCTCTGTACGGTATTTTGAGGTAGATTATGTCACGCATTGGTAAACAACCCGTTACTCTGCCGGCTGGTGTTTCAGCCAGCATCAGCAGCGACTCCATCACCATCAAGGGCAGCAAGGGCGAGCTTACTTCGCCACTGTTTGCTGGCATCACTGCCACGCAGGAAGATAACCTGCTGACCCTCGTTTGTTCGAATCTTGAAGACAAGAAGACCAAGTCCTTTTTCGGTCTGGCCCGTGCTCTGGTAGCAAGCAATGTTACAGGTGTAAGTGCCGGCTTTGAAAAGAAGCTTGAGCTCAAGGGCGTTGGTTACCGTGCTCAGGCACAGGGTCGTTCGCTGAATCTGTCTCTCGGTTTTTCACACCCGGTTGTCTACGAACTGCCGGAAGGTGTCAGCGCAGTTGTCGAGGCGAGCATCATTACTGTGAGTGGTATCGACAAGCAGCGTGTCGGCCAGGTTGCCGCAGAAATTCGCGCTTATCGTCCACCAGAGCCGTACAAGGGTAAAGGCGTACGCTATGTTGGCGAGCATGTCGTCATGAAGGAAGGCAAGAAGGCATAATGGCCTACAGCTTACAATCAGAGGTTAGTAAGAGATGAGTATCAAACGTTACGAATCCAATGGCGCAGTGCGCCGTGCACGCAAAGTACGCGCCAGAGTCAAAGCATCAGGTCGCCTGCGTCTGAGCATCTTCCGTTCAGCACGTCATGTCTATGCGCAGATCATAGACGACGCGAGCGGAAAGACGTTGGCAGCAGCATCCAGCCTGGATGCCGCGATCAACAATGGTGGCAACAAGCAGGGTGCCGAAGAAGTAGGCAAGCTGATTGCCGAGCGCGCCATCAAGGCGGGTGTTGAAGTCGTGGCTTTTGACCGTGGCAGCTTTGCATATCATGGGCGCATTCAGGCGCTGGCCGAAGGCGCTCGCGCCGGCGGTCTGAAGTTCTAGGAGATACAGATGATCAACGCAAACGAATTGGATCTGAATGAGAAACTGGTGTCGATAAATCGTATCGCCAAGACAACATCTGGTGGTCGTCGCATGAGCTTCTCCGCCCTGATGGTAGTCGGTGATGGCAACGGTCATGTCGGTTTTGGCCATGCCAAGGCGAAAGAAGTACCTGAAGCGATCCGCAAGGCTGGCGATATTGCCCGCAAGTCCCTGATTTATGTGCCACGCAAAGATGGCTCTATATTCTATCAGGTGACAGGCCGCCAGGATGCAAGCTTCATTATGCTCAAGCCTGCTGCTGAAGGTACCGGTGTTATTGCCAACTCGGCAGTGCGCGCAATCATGGATGCTGTTGGTATCAGCGACATCCTGACCAAGTCACAGGGTTCACGTAACACAGTAAACAGTGTTCGTGCCACGTTTAATGGATTGAAGATGCTGGAAAGCCCAGAGCAGATTGCCGCCCGTCGTGGCAAAACAACTGCCTGATCAGATTAGGAGCTCCAAATGGCAAACAAAGATACGATTCGCGTCCGTCAGTATAAAAGCGGCATCGGATACTCCAAAGACCAGAAGGCAACATTGGTTGGTCTGGGTCTCCGTCGCATGAATCAGGTGGTTGAGTTGGAAGATACCCCGAGTGTTCGCGGCATGGTGAACAAGATCAGACATCTTGTTCGTATTGAATCCGGAGAGTAAGACATGAAACTGAATGAAATCAAATCAGCTGACGGCTCACGCAAAGCAAACAAGCGTAAGGGTCAGGGTATTGCAACAGGCAATGGCAAGACCGGTGGTCGTGGTCACAAGGGACAGAAGTCCCGTACCGGCGGCAAGGTAGCGCGCGGTTTTGAAGGCGGCCAGATGCCATTGTATCGTCGAGTGCCAAAGCGTGGTTTCACTCCGCGTACACGTAATGAGTTCCAGGTGGTTAACCTGGGAGATCTGAACGGTTTCGACAATGGTGTGACAGTTGATGCTGCAGCACTGTATGAAGCGGGCCTCGTGCGTAATGCTGTTGATCCGATCAAACTGTTGGCCAAGGGTGAGCTGAGCAAGAAAATCAGTGTCTCCGTGTCGGCTGCATCTGCTTCTGCAACAGCTGCTGTTACAGCCGCTGGTGGTACTTTAAGCCTGACCGCGACAGAGGGCTGATATGGCTTCTCAGCCGTCGGGCGCCATGGGCGGATTTGGTGATATTGGCAAGATTCCTGAGCTGAAGTCACGTATCCTGTTTACTCTCGCAATGTTGGTTGTTTTCCGGGTTGGTGCACATATCCCGGTTCCCGGCATTGATGCGGGTGTACTGGCTCAGTTTTTCAGCCAGGCGCAAGGCTCCCTGCTGGGTATGTTCGATATGTTCTCAGGTGGCGCTTTGTCACGTTTAACCATTTTCGCACTGGGTATCATGCCGTACATCTCCGCCGCTATTATCATACAGCTGATGACCGTGGTATCTCCCCGGTTGGAACAGTTGAAGAAAGAGGGTGAATCCGGTCGTCGCAAGATTACTGAATATACTCGTTACGGCACAGTTGGTCTGGCTATTTTCCAGGCGATCGGTATCTCCATCGGTCTGGAATCATTTTCAGTCGCTGGTCAGTCGGTTGTGATCGATCCGGGCATGGCATTCCGTGCGATGACTGTGATCACGCTGGTGACCGGTACCGTATTCCTGATGTGGGTTGGTGAGCAGGTAACCGAACGTGGTATCGGCAACGGTATTTCATTGATTATTTTTGGCGGCATTGTTGCAGGCTTACCAAGTGCTGTCGGCAGTACACTCGAGCTTGCACGTACCGGCGAATTTTCGCCCTTTACCGTGCTGGGTCTGTTTGGCATGTCACTGGCTGTTACCGGTGCGGTGGTCTGGTTTGAGCGTGCGCAGCGTCGTATTCCGATTCAGTATGCCAAGCGTCAGGTCGGCAATCGCATGTATGGTGGCAAGGCGTCATTCCTGCCTCTGAAAGTGAATACCGCCGGTGTTATCCCGCCTATTTTTGCTTCATCCCTGATTCTGCTGCCTGCAACCTTCGCACAGTTTACCAAGGGTGTTGCCGGTTTCGAGTGGCTGGGCGATCTCTCTGCAGTACTGTCACCCGGAGCATGGCTCTATATGGCCCTGTTTACCGGACTGATTGTGTTCTTCTGCTTCTTCTATACTGCAATTGTATTCAACCCCAAGGATACGGCTGATAACCTGAAGAAACATGGTGGCTTCATCCCGGGCATCCGCCCTGGCCAGAAAACAGCAGATTATGTCGATGCCGTACTTACCCGCATCACTGTTGTCGGCGCTGCATATGTATCGATTGTATGTCTGTTGCCGCAATGGTTGATCTCCGAGTTGTCCGTACCGTTCTACTTTGGTGGTACCAGCTTGCTGATTGTTGTGGTGGTGACGATGGATACAATGGGACAGATTCAGTCGCATCTGATGAGCCACCAGTACGAAGGTCTGATGAAAAAGGCACGCCTGAAGACCGGCAAATCATGAATGTGATTCTGTTTGGACCTCCGGGTGTCGGCAAAGGCACCCAGGGCGAGAAGCTGGCTGGTGACACAGGTATCAAGCACCTGGCTATGGGCGATATATTGCGCTCTGCCGTGCGCGAAGAGACCAGTGCGGGTCTTGCTGCCAAAGCTTATATGGACGCAGGCAAACTGGTTCCGGACGAGCTTGTGGTGACGATGATCGAAGATTGCATTGTTGCGGATGGTTCTGTGAACTTTCTGCTTGATGGTTTTCCGCGCAATGTTGCACAGGCTGAAGCGCTGGATCAGATGCTGTCCCGGCATGGCCTCTCTATTGGCCGTACCGTGTTCATGAATGCGCCCGAAAAGAACCTTCTGGAACGGCTTAGCGGGCGATTGATATGTAAGGCTTGCGGTTTTGGATTTCATCGGCAGTATTCGGCCCCCTCAAAATCAGGTATTTGTGATCGTTGTGGTGGAGAGCTGTATCAGCGTGATGATGATCGGGAAGATGTGATAGCCCACCGTTTGGAAGTGTATCATGAACAGACGGCGCCGTTGCTGGATTACTACAAGCACAAGACTGGTTTTCGCATGATTGATGCATCCGGGGAAATGGAGACGGTTTACGCCGCTCTGAAAGAGGCGGTAGAAGGCTAAGCATGGCAAAAGAAGATATCATTGAAATGAGCGGGGAAGTGGTAGAAAAATTACCCAATGCCATGTTCAAGGTTAAACTGGAAAACGGGCACGAGTTATTGTGCACGATCTCCGGAAAGATGCGTAAGTATTACATCCGCATCCTTCCAGGTGACAAGGTGACGGTAGAAATTTCACCTTATGATCTTTCTCGCGGACGCATTAGTTACCGCGAGAAGTAATCGATAACCAATCGGTTGTCGGAACAGCTTACAGCTGATGGATCACCACTTGGTGGATGATCAATCCGGAAGACAGCAAAAGGTCATCCGGCTCATTGATTGGTAGTAATACCTTCGGTGAACACCATGCCGGCTAGCCGGTAGAGTTGAGGAGGTGCAGGCATGAAAGTCCGTGCATCGGTCAAGAAAATGTGTAACAAATGTCGAGTGATTCGCCGCAAGGGCGTAGTCCGCATTATTTGCGAGAATCCACGACATAAACAGCGACAGGGTTAAGGGAGTTGCGCGCAGCCATGCTTATCGCTATGGTTCGCGCCCTTTTCCTCAAGGCCTAAGGAGGCAGCAAGTGGCTCGTATAGCCGGTGTAAATATTCCGACTCAGAAACGCGTAGAAATAGCGTTAACTTATATTTTTGGTATTGGTCATACCAGTTCGAAGGCGATTCTTGCCAGTGCTGGTATTGATGTTAATACCCGCGTCAAGGATCTGAGTGACGGAGAAGTAGATAAAATCCGTGCAGTAATTGATACGGATTACGCAGTGGAGGGTGACCTCCGCCGTGAAGTAACGATGAGCATTAAGCGTTTGACGGATCTCGGTTGCTACCGTGGTCTCCGTCACCGCAAGGGCCTGCCCGTTCGCGGTCAGCGCAGCAAGACCAATGCTCGCACTCGTAAAGGTCCGCGCCGTACAGTCGCTGGCAAGAAGAAGTAACAGGGGTCCGCAATGGCTAAACCAAGAGCCTCGGTCAACAAAAAGCGCGTTCGCAAGAATATCGCCAATGCTGTTGTCCATATTAAGGCAAGTTTTAATAATACGCTTATTACCTTTACGGATGGTAACGGCGATGTGATATGCTGGGGAACCAGCGGCGCTGCAGGCTTCCGCGGTTCTCGTAAGAGTACACCGTTTGCTGCACAGGTTGCTGCTGAAGAAGCTGCCCGCAAGGCTATGGATCATGGAGTGAAGAATTGCTCAGTGTTGGTTCGTGGTCCTGGTAGTGGACGTGAATCGGCACTGCGTGCCATTGCTGCTGTTGGCATCAATGTTACCACGATCCGCGACGTAACCCCGATTCCACATAATGGATGCCGCCCGCCCAAGCGGCGCCGCGTTTAGGAGTTCAATAGATGGCACGTTATCTGGAAGCCAAATGTCGGTTGTGCCGACGCGAAGGCGAAAAGTTATTTATCAAGGGCAGTAAATGCTACTCGGACAAATGTCCGATCGAGCGTCGTCCTTATGCACCTGGTATGCACGGTCAAAACCGTCGCGTAAAGGTTTCTGACTACGGTCTGCAGTTGCGCGAGAAGCAGAAGGTCAAGCGTATCTACGGTCTGGGCGAGAAGCAGTTCCGTGGTTACTTTGATGATGCTGATCGTATGCCTGGTATTACCGGTTTGAACCTGCTGCAGATTCTGGAGTCACGTCTGGACAATGTAGTATACCGTATGGGTCTGGCATCTTCACGTACTGAAGCTCGTCAGATCGTACGCCACAAGCTGCTTAAGGTTGATGGTGGCATCGTGAATATCCCTTCTTACCGTGTTTCTGTCGGCTCGCGTCTTGAGCTGGTAGATGGCGCCAAGGAGCAGCTGCGTATCAATGCTGCTGCTGAAGCAGCCGGTAGTCGTGGTGCGGCTGAATGGCTGGATGTAGATCTGCCAAGTCGTCAGGGTGTTTACCGTGAGAAGCCTGCACGTGACCAGCTGGACTCCAATATCCGTGAACAGCTGATCGTCGAACTTTACTCCAAGTAAACATTGAGGACCGATTCATGCAACTGATTAATCCGCGTCATATCAGCATTGAAGAGAAAGTGCCTGGCCGTGCTGCCAAGATTGTGTTTGAGCCGCTTGAACGCGGCTATGGCACAACGATTGGTAACAGTCTGCGCCGCATGCTGTTGTCATCGCTGCCTGGCGCAGCAGTTACATCTGTCCTCATGGACGGTGTTGCGCATGAATACGACTCCATCAAGGGCGTTCGTGAAGATGTCATGGATATTATCCTGTCATTGAAGGAACTGGATCTGCGCATGGAAGGTGATGATGCAGCAACGATTTCACTGGATATCAAGGGCTCTTCTATTGTAACTGCCGCTGATATCAAGTGCCCTGCCGGTCTGACTGTACTCAATCCTGAATTGATTCTGGCGCATTTGAATGATGATGCCCATCTGAAAATTGAGGCAAGAGTAGAGAAAGGACGTGGCTACGAGCCGGCAACCGAGCGTGAAGTTGATGAGCGTCCGGTAGGATCATTGCTGGTCGATGCTTCCTACTCACCGATTCGCCGTGTTTCGACCCGTGTGGAATCTGCACGAGTCGGTCAGCGTACTAACTATGACAAACTGATCATGGAAATTGAAACCAACGGTTCACTGTCACCGGAAGAGGCGCTGAACTCAGCTGCCAGAATTCTGGAAGCTCAATTGGCAGTGTTTGTTGATTTTGAAAATGTCAGTATTGTTGCTGTCGAAGAGAATATCGATGATGGCCTGGATAATCTGCTGATTCAGCCGATTGAACATCTGGACCTGTCTGTGCGTTCGATGAACTGCCTGAAATCCGATGATGTATTCCGCGTTGGTGATCTGGTTCAGCGTAGTGAGCAGGAAATGTTGCGTACACCGAACTTCGGTCGCAAATCATTGAATGAAATTAAAGAAGTCCTGGAAAACATGGGGCTTGAACTGGGCATGGATTTGCCTAACTGGCCACCGCAGGATGATGCGGAAGTGCTGGAAGACTGAGTCTGGGCTAGAGAGGACAGGATAAATGAGACATCGTAAACACCGCGGTTCACTGGGACTGCCTACGGGGCACCGTCGCGCATTGCTGGCTAACCTCGCAACAGCATTGCTCACGCATGGCCGTATTGAAACAACCGAAGCCAAGGCACGTGCAGTACGTCCTTACGTCGAAAAGCTGATTTCGCTTGGCAAACGTGGCGATCTGCATGCACGCCGTCAGGCTCTGGCCAAACTGCGCTATCGCCCGATTGTTGATCTGCTGTTCAATGATATTGCTACGGCATGCTCTGATCGTACCGGTGGTTACACCCGTATGATCAAGACCGGTTTCCGTGCCGGTGATGCAGCCTCCATGGCGATCATCGAACTGGTTGATCAGGTTGTTGCTACAACCGAGGCTCCTGCAGAAGCATAAATCACGCGATCAACACTGATTGCAAAAAAGGACCCCGCTATGCGGGGTCCTTTTTTTATGCTCGTATATATCAGTTACGAAGATGTTTACTCTGAACTGATTCCTCATACAGTACCCTGGGTGTCAGCGTTTCGACACGAATGCAATTGCAGGGAGATTTCTGATGTCTGTTATACGCGAATCGGCCATGTTGCTGGCCTTCACATCGATGGTGCTGACTTTGGCAGCAGTGCCTTATACAGCTAGTGCAGGGCCTTTGGATCAGGCTGTAGAAAGCGGTAAACAGCTGTTTATGACGTCTACATGCGTATTCCGGTGAAGTCGGCACCTGATTCCAGTCGAACGCGACACCCTATTCCGGTGAAGTCGACACCCCCTTTGGGAGCCTGTTGCTGAT
>PFXI01000041.1:0-45271 GCA_002791575.1 Zetaproteobacteria bacterium CG_4_9_14_3_um_filter_54_145
GGAGAAACCCGCAGGGAGAGCGATAATTAAAACGATTAATCCAACGGCTCAGGCGCTGACATTCAATTTTACTCAGGCTTTTGCAAGTGGCTCACCAGTAATATTCACTTCAACAGGAAAAGGAGATCTTCAAGCACGCCCAGGCCCCTGCTGATAAACATACAGTTTTTAACTGACCGCACTCAACACAGCCCGACAGCATCAGCAGGCCGTCAGACCACGCACGCGGAACTGGTTAATCACGCGTTTCACCAGCTCCACGGAGGGGGCTCGCACATCCTTCAAATGGTAGGGAAATCCCAGCTCTTCCCATTTATGCTCGCCCATCTTGTGAAATGGTAACACCTCCACCCGCTCCACGCCGTCGAGCGTCAACACGAAGTCGGCCAGATCTTCCACATCATCGAAATCGTCGGTGTAGCCCGGCACCAGTACATAACGGATCCACATCTTCTTGCCCATGGCGGAGAGACGGCGGGCAAAATCCAGCGTCGGCTGCAGCGGTTTTGAGGTAAGCCTCAGGTATTTATCCGGATCAATATGCTTGATATCGAGCAGTACCAGATCGATATCATCAAACCACTCGTCGTCGAGCAGCGCGGCCAGAAAACCCTGCGTATCGAGCGTGGTGTGCAGATGGTAATCGTGCTTGGCCAGATAAAAGATCTCACGCACAAAATCCGCCTGCATCAACGGCTCTCCACCGGTGATGGTCAGCCCGCCGGCAAAACGCAGAAAGGATGCGAATTCGGCGATCTCTTCGAGCACGTGATCGACGGTCCTCAACGTACCGTTATGCATCTTTATTGTATCCGGGTTGTGGCAGTAGAGACAACGAAACTGGCAGCCGGAGACAAACAGCACAAAACGCATGCCGGGCCCGTCAACAGCGCTGCCCATTTCGCTGGAGTGCACAAAACCGCACAGCCTGCCCCGCTCATCAATACAGGCAGGCGAAATCATCCCCGCCTGTTTACCCTCGGTATTCTCTGTCATCGGTCAGCGGGTCCTGTGGCTGGCCGCCCTGCCATCACGGCAAGGCAGCACACGCAGTATCAAAAGTGCAGGTGGAAGGTGCGGTTGATTACGTCGAGCTGCTGCTCACGGGTAAGCTTGATGAAATTCACCGCATAACCCGATACGCGCAGTGTCAGCTGCGGATAGTTCTCCGGATGCTCCATCGCATCCAGCAGCGTATCCCTGTTCAGCACGTTGACATTGACATGAAAACCGCTGGCATTACAGAACACATCAACACAGTTGCTCAGGTTATTCACCTGATCTGACAGCGTGTGGCCCAGCGCACTCTCCGTACAGGTTGCCGTCCACGAAATGCCATCCAGTGCCGCCTTGTATGGCAGCTTGGCTACCGATGCGCCGGAAGCGATAAAACCCTTGGTATCGCGTCCGTTCATCGCATTGGCACCCGGTGCAAACGGCTCACCGGCACGGCGTCCGTCCGGCGTATTGCCGGTCTTCATGCCGTAGACCACATTGGAGGTGATGGTCAGCACCGACTGGGTAGGTGTGCTGTTGCGGTAGGTTTTATGTTTGCGGATCTTCTCCATAAACGTTTCAACCAGCCATACAGCAATCTGATCCACACGGTCGTCGTTGTTACCATAAGCCGGATATTCGCCTTCAATAGCAAAATCCTTGGCGATGCCATGCTCATCACGCAGTACACGCACTTTGGCGTACTTGATCGCCGAGAGTGAGTCGGCTGCCACCGACAGGCCGGCAATGCCGCATGCCATCGTGCGCAGCACATCACGGTCATGCAGTGCCATTTCGATACGCTCGTAATGGTATTTGTCATGCATAAAGTGGATACCGTTGAGCGCTTTGATATAGGTCGTGGCCAGCCACTCCATCATCTGCTCGAACTTCGCCACCACCTCATCATAATCCAGATATTCACTGGTGATCGGCTCAAATCCATCGACAATCTTCACGCCGCTCTTTTCATCGACGCCGCCATTGATCGCATACAACATGGTTTTTGCCAGATTGCAGCGTGCACCGAAAAACTGCATCTGCTTGCCGATACGCATGGCCGATACACAGCAGGCAATGGCATAGTCATCGCCCCAATGCGCGCGCATCAGATCATCCGATTCATACTGGATAGCACTGGTTTCAATAGAGACCTTCGAACAGAAATCCTTGAACCCTCTGGGCATGGCATTGGACCACAGTACCGTCAGATTCGGCTCGGGTGCAGGTCCCAGATTATACAGTGAGTGCAGGAAGCGGAAACTGCTGCGGGTAACCAGTGTACGTCCATCCTCGCCCATGCCGCCGATCGCTTCGGTGTGACCCAGGCAGGATCGCCCGAGAAGAGCAGATCGTATTCCGGCGTACGCAGAAAACGCACGATACGCAGCTTGATCACCAGATCGTCGATCAACTCCTGTGCCGAGGACTCATCCAGCAGACCCGCATCGATATCGCGCTGGATATAGATATCCAGGAAGGTGGAGATGCGACCGATCGACATGGCCGCGCCATTCTGCTCCTTGATTGCAGCCAGATAACCGAAATAGGTCCACTGCACGGCCTCTTGAGCGGTTGCCGCAGGGCGTCCGATATCAAAGCCGTAGCTGGCCGCCATCTGCTTGAGCTCATCCAGTGCCCTGATCTGCTCGGATAGCTCTTCACGGGTGCGCAGCACCTCTTCACTGAAGACCACGCTGTCCAGCTCGCTTTTTTCGCGTTTTTTATCGGTGATCAGGAAATCGACACCGTAGAGTGCCACACGGCGGTAATCGCCGACAATGCGGCCACGGCCATAGGCATCCGGCAAACCGGTGATAATACCGGAACGGCGGCAGGCCAGAATGTCCGGGCTGTAAATATCAAACACGCCCTGATTATGATCTTTGCGGTAGAGCTTAAAAGCCTGTTTCACGGCCGGATCAAGCTTGAAGCCGTATGCCTCAAGGCCTGCTTCGACCATACGCAGACCGCCGTTCGGCACGATGGCGCGCTTGAGTGGCGCATCGGTTTGCAAACCGACAATCAGTTCCATCGCTTTGTTGATATAGCCCGGTTTATGGGCGGTAATAGAAGAGCCGATATCACTGGATACATCCAGCACGCCCTTGAGGCGTTCCTGCTCGATAAGTTTTGATATCTCCACCCACAGCGCACTGGTGCGCTCGGTGGCGGCAGCCAGAAAGCTGTCATCGCCTGTGTAGGGTGAGTAATTCTGCTGAATAAAATCGCGGAGATCTATGCGGCTTTGCCACGCACTGCCGTTAAAGTCGAGCCAGGGTTGCAAATCCGGATCTGTTTCTGGTGAGTTCATGATAACACCTATACGTGCTGATGTGTTGCAAATTGCCACAAACCAAAAGTGTTGCAGCATCACTTCTGCAAGGGGAGAGATCAGGCGGAGCCGGAGAGGCTCCGCCTGACGATCCTGTTATTTCTTTTTGCGCACCGGCTTTCTGGAGCTGCCCTCTGTACGCTTGTGCGGTCCGGCATGGCCACGCTTGCTGTCCCTGTCGGATGCACCGGGACGGAACTGCTTGCGCTTGACCGGACGATCAAAACCCGCGCCACCCTGCTGCTCCAGCTCGGCATTGAGCTGCTGCCCACAGACATGAATCTGCCTGAGCTGCTTCAATATTGCAGCCGGCATCCCTTCCGGCAGATCAACGGTACTGTAGTTGTCGGAAATCTGGATATGACCGATAAATTCAGACTCCAGACCCACTTCGTTGGCAATAGCGCCGACGATATTGCGCGCTTCGGCACCATGGCTGCTGCCTACTTCCAGGCGGTAACGATCCTTGCCACGCTCAGGTGCACCCGCATCGCGACTGCGTGCCGGCTTCTCACGTCTTGGCCGCTCATCAGCGCCGAAACTCTCGGCCCTCTCCACGCGCTCGCTGCGCGGACTGCGTGTACGTGGCTCGGCTGACGATTCAAAACGGGGTGAACGCTCTTCACGCTCACGCTGTGGACGTGCGGGTTGATTCTTGAGAATAAGATCCTTGCCGCCCTGTGCCATATAGGCCAGCGCCGCAGCAATCTCCTGAGCAGGCACATTATGTTCCCGTTCATACTGCTCAACAATACCGGCAAACATCTCAAGCCCTTCGGCCGCCAGCGTATCGGTGATGCGCTGCTTGAACTCGGCGATACGCAGGTTGTTGATATCCTCGGTCGTCGGCATCTCCAGCATCTCTACGCGCTGGTTCGTTGCTTTCTCTATCGAGAGTAACATACGCTTTTCGCGCGGTGCAACAAACAGAATCGCATCGCCCTTGCGGCCGGCACGACCCGTACGACCGATTCGATGTACATAGGATTCGGTATCATGCGGAATATCATAATTGATCACATGTGAAATGCGCTCCACATCCAGACCACGGGCGGCAACGTCGGTAGCAACCACAATATCAATCTTGCCGCTCTTCAGACGATTGACGATCTGCTCACGCTGGGACTGCTTGATATCGCCGTTCAGGGCCGTGGCTGCATAACCGCGCGCTTCAAGACGTTCGGCCACCTCTTCCGTCGCCGTTTTGGTGCGCACGAAGATGATCATGCCGTCAAAGGTCTCGAACTCGAGAATGCGCGTCAGCGCATCGATCTTGTTACGACCGCTAACCATCCAGTAACGCTGGCGAATGGTTGGCGCTGTCGTGGTTTTATCCTTGATGGTGACCTGTTGCGGATCTTTCAGATAGGACTGGGCAATCTTGCGGATCACCGCCGGCATGGTCGCCGAGAACAGGGCAATCTGGCGCTGTTCAGGCAGCTGCTCGAGCACCCATTTTACGTCATCGATAAAGCCCATACGCAGCATTTCATCGGCTTCGTCGAGAACCAGTGTTTTCAAACCGCTCAGATTCAGCGTTTTGCGGCGCAGGTGATCCATCACGCGGCCGGGTGTACCGACCACGACATGCGCACCTCTTTTCAGCTGGCGCAACTGGATATCGTAGGACTGGCCGCCGTAAATCGGCAACACATGGAATCCCTTGATATGGTGGGCGTATTGCTGGAATGCTTCGGCCACCTGAATCGCCAGCTCACGCGTTGGAGCCAGTACCAGCACCTGCGGATCACGCTGATCGATATCGATATTGCTCAGGATTGGCAGCGCAAAAGCTGCGGTCTTGCCTGTTCCTGTCTGTGCCTGCCCGAGTACATCGCGGCCGGCCAGCATCAGTGGAATAGTTGCCGCCTGAATTGGCGTGGCACTTTCATAACCCTGATCTTTAATTGATTTCAGAACCAGCTCGGATAAGCCCAGCTCATTAAACAGTACATCTGTCGTCATTACACACCTGTTAAACAGGGTGTTTGATGAACCCTGTTACCTAAAGATAAGGGGCTACACACGCCATGCGCATGCAGCCCCCCTCTGACGGCGCACTATATACCAAGTCGCATCATAAGGCACGGCTTATACGATTTTGTAACAGGAACGGTAACTCTCGGCCGTCATCTTCATGCGTCCCTGCGCCACAAATGCAGTCAGCAGGGCATCCACCGGCTGCATAATGCTGGCTTCTCCATGTATTTCAAAATCACCATATTGCTCAATCGCCCGTATGCCTTCATCTTTAACATTACCGGCAACCAGCGCCGAAAACACACGCCGCATATTAGCCGCCAGCTGCCAGGGGAGCTGATTCTTATGCAGCGCCAGATTGCGCACATTGGCATGGGTCGGCGCAAACGGCTGCTGAAACGCATGATCAATGGTCAGTGACCAGTTGAAATAATAGGCATCACCCACATGCTTGCGATGCTCTCTGACCTGCACAACGCCCTCGCGCATGGCTTGTGCCACCAGCGCCGGATCATCGATAATGATCTGGTATTTCTGCTGTGCCTCAACACCCAGTGTTGCGCCTATAAACGCGTCAATCTGGGCAAAGTATGCTCTGGCCGACTCCGGCCCGGTAAACACCAGCGGAAACGGTATGTCGCTATTATCCGGATGCAGCAACAGACCCAGCAGGTAGAGGATCTCTTCGGCCGTCCCGACACCGCCGGCAAACACCACCACGCCGTGACCGGCACGCACAAATGCCTCCAGCCTCTTTTCGATATCGGGAAAAATCGTCAGGTTATTCACGATCGGATTCGGTGACTCGGCAGCAATAATTCCGGGTTCGGTAATGCCGAGGTAGAGACCGTCGGTCACACGCTGCTTGGCATGGCCGATGGTTGCCCCCTTCATCGGCCCCTTCATCGCACCCGGCCCGCAACCGGTACATACATCCAGGCTACGCAGTCCCATCTGGTAACCGACCTCTTTACTGTAGTCATACTCATTGCGTGAGATGGCATGACCACCCCAGCAGACCACCAGTCGGGGTTCGCGTATCAGATCAAGCACACGGGCGTTGCGCAGGATATAGAACACCGCATTGGTAATGCCTCTGGAGCTACCCAGATCGATATTCCTGTTGTTATTGATCTCATCATGGACGAAAACGATGTCCCGCAACACAGAGAATAGATGTTCGTGGATCCCCTTGATCATCTGCCCGTCGACAAATGCGCTGGCCGGCGCATTGATCAGTTCCAGTTTGATACCCCGCTCCACCTGCCGCACATGGATTTCAAAATCCTTGTAGCGCTCGAGCAGCTCACGCCCGTCATCGATATCGCCGTCACAATTAAGCACCGCCAGCGAGCAGCTCCTGAAGATATGATAGAGCCCGCCCGTACTATTATTATTCAGCAGCTGGCCTACCTCCAGCTTGGAGAGCACCTCCAAACGACCTGATGGCTCTATGATCGTATCCATGACTGCATAGCGCATAAGTACCCCTTGACTGTTTTCTGTTTCAGATCAGTCGTCACTGTCACTGCAGCAATATGCAGGCCAACAGCCCGACCTATCCTCTACGCCGAGTGTGACGACAACATGACACAAAAACAGTGTACCAACGGCTCTATGCAAGCAATCTTATCCACCATGGCGGAACAGATGTCACAAAACGACGCCATCGCCAGAGATGCCATATAGCAGCAACAAATAGAATTTAAGAAAACCGTTGTTATTTAAAGACTTAAATACATGCCTACAATTTATGCATCTTCACTGTTACCTGTCACAAGCCTTGAGTAGCCTAACCTCGCCCGTATCCATCCACACAGTTATCCACAGCCTTTGTGGATAGTCGATAAAACCCTTGTTTTACATCATATTCGTTCAGCATCTCGGCAAAAAACAGGGAGACATCGGCTTCGTTGTTATAAGTCAGATACAAATCAGTTCAGCTTTTCCAGCTCGCTACCGCCGTGGCCGGCATCCACCTTCAGGCGTCGGATGCCGTGGGTTGACCATTCATTCAGATACCACTCACTCAATTCCGTGATTTTCCCGATCCGCTCAAAACGGGCCAGCGCTGCAAAGCCCTCTTCCCCGAACTCGCCCACCAGATCGCGTGCGGCCAACCGGTCCGCCAACTCCTCCCAGAAGGACTCCTCCACATACGCATCAATGCACTGCAGGTAATCCGCTTCAAATTCCTTGGTTTCAAAGTATTCATCCCGTTTGTCATCATATTCGACCAGTGCACTCATCCCGGCATTGTGGGCGATGCTCTGCAACTTGCGCAGCACATGTTTATGCGCCACCACTGCCGCATCAGCGCGCTCATTGCCCTCCAGGTGACCGTGTTTGACCCACTCGCCGATACAGGCCAGCTGCAACAACAGCGACAGCTCCTGCGGTGTCAGACTGATATCCATTACTCCTCCCCTGTAACCTGTACACAGCTGATTACATGCGCCCGGACCGGGCTATGCGTCAACCACCAGCCAAAAGTATGCAGGAACATAGCGAAAAAAGAGAGGCCAGATCACTCGCCGCAAGCAGATCTGATTTACGCTTTGCTCAGGGTTTCGCGTATCAACTGACTCAATCTGGATACCGCAAACGGCTTGCTGATCACTTTTTCGCTAAAAACCTTGCCCCTTGAGCCGAGCGCGCTGAGCTTGTCATAGCCTGTGGCATATATGGCTTTTACATCCGGATTGATCTGACGCATCTGCCTTAGCGCATCCACACCACCCAATCTCGGCATAACAATATCCAGGATAACCAGATCAATCTCATGCTGTTGCTCCCTGTAACATTCAACCGCCACCAGACCGTCCTCCGCAACCAGCACCTGATAACCCAGCCCCTCCAGCACATCGCGGCCGGTATCCAGCACGGTTTCATTATCATCAACCAGCAGGATCGTTTCCCCGCAGCCCTGCATGATCTCATCCTCACTCTTCACCACGCTGTCTGGCTGACCGGACTCAATAAGGGGAAGGCAAAATCTCACGGTTGTACCCGTAGGTTCGGTTGTGGATGTTTCAATATCAATGACGCCGCCATGGGTTTTTATCGCCCCGTAAACCATGGCCAGACCCAGCCCTGTTCCTCGTCCCTGCTCCTTGGTGGTGAAAAAAGGCTCAAACACATGCTCCAGATGCTCTGCACTGATACCCGTACCGTTATCAATCACCGAAATACAGGCATAGTCTCTCTTCTCCTGGCCTTCATGCTTTTTGAAAAAATTGTCATCGGCATGATAATGATCCAGGCTGATCGCAATCGAGGGGTTCGCCCTCTCCTGCACGGCATCATAGGCATTGTTGATCAGGTTCATCAACACCTGCTGTAGCTGGTTGATATCACCCTTGATCTGCATATCCGTGTCGTTGATGCTGTACTCCAGCTTCACATTCTCCGGCAGGGAGGCGTGTTGTAACTTGATCGTCTCCTTTAGAAATGAGGAAATGGTAACCGGCACCATCGCCACCACCCCTTTACGGGAGAAGGCCAGCAACTGCTGGATCATCGCGGCAGCGCCAAAGGAGAGCTTCTCGACACTATCGAGCCGCCTGATGACATCCGGCATATGACCCGCCGCTTTCTTGGCCAGATAGAGGTTGCCGGTAATGCCCGCCAGCGTGTTATTGAAATCATGCGCTATACCGCCAACCAGCGTGCCGATTGCTTCCATCTTCTGCGACTGGTGAAACTGCGCCTCGAGCAATTCAAACTGCTCCAGATTCTGCTGTATGCCGACATAATGGGTGGTCGCGCCGGCATCACTCCTGATCGGCGAAATGGTCAGCATGGCCGGATATAGGGTGCCATCCTTCTTTCTGTTGATCACCTTACCCTGCCATGTTCGGCCATCGGTAATGGTATGCCACATCTGCTCATAGAACAGCCTGTTCTGGTTGCCGCTTTTCAGCAGATTTGCCTTCCGGCCCAGCGCTTCCTCTTCACTATAGCCGGTGATCTCCGTATAGGCCGGGTTAATATGTACAATTTCACCTTCGGCATCGGTAATCACAATCGCCTCACCGGACTGCTCCATCGCCCGCGAGTAGCGCCGCACCTTCGCTTCGGCCTGCTTGCGCTCGCTGACATCGCGTACCAGGGCGATTGCAAACAGCTCCCCTTGCTGCTCAAGCCTGCCGATGCGCACCTCAACCGGAAAGGTGGAGCCATCCATCCTGCGCTGGGTGCCTTCAACCGTCACCGCCTCACCCCGAGCAATGCGGGCAAACAGTTGCAGGACATCCTCTGCCGAAAAATCCTCATCCACATCCGGAATCGAGCGGGCAAGCAGCGCCTCTCTGGTATAGCCAAGACTCTCGCATGCCGCCCTGTTGACATCGACAATTTTGCCGTTGCGATCAACCAGCAGAAAAGCATCCGTGGCATTATCAACCAGTGCCCGGAACCGGCTTTCGCTCTCCTTTAATGCCATTTCCCGCTGCCGGATACTCTCCTGCATCTGGTTGATTCCTTCAGCCAGCTGACCGATCTCATCCCGACGGGAAACCGCCACCACCACCGGGTAGTCACCGGCAGCAATGGAGCGTGTTGCCTCAAGCATGCGCTGTAAACGCCTGACAACCAGCCTGTTCAAAGAAGCAACGAGGATCACCACCATCAACAGCGCCAGCAGCGCCACATTCGCGGCCTTGCGCAGCAGCCGCTCGTTGAGCAGAGCCTGCATAAACTGTTTGGTCAGATAGACCTTCACCGAACCGATTTGCTCGCCCGCCCGCAAAATCGGACGCATTTGCACCAGATAGTCGCCACTGATGTGGTTGGTAGAGTCCACTACCGCCCACGATTGATTCCGCTGCTTGCCGACAAACAGTTTGCCGTCAGCCTCGACAAACATCGCATAGATGCGCTTGTCATCCATCTCGCTGTCGATCACTCTTTCAGTCCACTCTTTATCGATCTCCCATAGGGGCAGGGCAAGGCTTTCGGAGAGGCGGTTAACCTTGATCGTTGTCAACTCCTCCAGCTCCTGCAACTCATTGCCCTGCGAGATACGGTATTCATTGACTTCCGATGCAATCAGACCGCCGCAGACAATGGCGATGGCAATCAAAATGAGGCTGGTTTTGATGCTGTTCATTGCGCTATGCCGCCGACAAAACGATAGAGCCGTGAAAAATGCTCCAGCTCCGGCATATAGTGCTCCGGCAGCAATCCAGCGCCGTAATATTTTTTCACAATCGCACTGTATTCGCCACTATCCACAATGGTCTGCAGTCCCCGGCGATAGGCCTGCGCCACAGCCGCGGCATCGGGCTGCTGCTGCGACAACAGGATGGCAATCGGCGCCTCCGACTGCTCAACCGGGTTTACTGCAAAGGCATCGATCTCATCCGGAAACAGGTTGCGAATCATTTGACGACCGACCAGCTCCACCTCGATCACCAGATCGATCCGACCTTTTCTGAGTTTACGAAACAGCGATGCCTGTGAATAGCTCTCCTCGACATCGATACCGGCTCTGGCAAAAGCGCTACGATCCACCAGCGCACCCTTGAGCATGCCCACCTTGAAGCCCTTCAGATCCGCTAGTGAAACGACCGAGAAGGCCTCACCATCATGGTTCGGTTTGTAATAAAACAGGGCCACGTGGTAAACAGCAATCGGGATAATTGCGGCAAAATCCTGATTGCGCAGATAGAAGACCGGATTGCCAAGATCGTTATTATCATCTTCGGCAATCATGCGCTGTAGCGGCTTGAATGACAGAACTGTCGTGACTCCGGCCGCTCTGGAGATCGCCTGCACAATCTCGCCGCCCATGCCGAAGCCTGTCATCGACTCAGACCAGTAGGGCGGGCTCTCATTGGCATCGAGCACCACACTCCCGGCCATCGCCGGGGATGTCGATAACAGTATGGCCACCAGCATCCGTTTCAGCATGCTGCAAGCCCGATATACACGATAAGCATGCTCACAAACCTTGTCCGGCACTGAATGACTCCAGTCGTCTGAGATAGAGCTTGCCATGCTCGGCACCCAGATATTTATCCAGGATAGTGCCGTATCGGCCATCCTTCACCATAGCGGCCAGCGCCTGCTTGAAGCGGGCTGCCGCGTCTTCGCCCGCTGCATGCTTGCGATTGAAAATCATATAGAGCACTTCATTGTCGACCACATCCGGCAAACTGACAAACTGCTCCTTTTCATCTGCCATATAACGGTCCAGCAGCCACTCTATCGTCAGCGGCGGCACCTCGATAAAATCCACGTCACCGCGCCTGAGCTGCTTGAGCAGCGACATTGTGTTTCCGTATTTGACCGTACACCCCGCAGCTGTAAAACGACTGACATCCTCATCCTGATGCGAGCCGTAAACCAGCTGCTTGAGGTGGTCACTATCGAGGTTCAATCCGTCCGGGTGCTGCGGTTTGTAGTAGATATACTGCTCTTCCATCACCATGACCGGAATGATGATCAACGCCTTTCTCTGCACATCAGAGAAATGCAGGTGGCGACCCATCACAGCCAGTGCATTCTCCTGCAGCAGGTAGTAATTCACCATACGTTTGAGCGGGTGAATGGAAAGATCGGCATCAATGCCGGCCGCCATCAGGGCTGTGCGCACAATCTCGGATACAGATCCCCCATCCACCACATCGGTTGAGACATAGGGAGGAAAGTCGACCGTATGAATCTCGTTTTCGTGCGCTGAAAACAGCGTAGTTGTCACCCTGGGTCCGGTTGCAGATGCCACCGGCGCCAGCAGTACAAACGAGAGCAGTAGCGGCAGCAGCATCATCTGTGTCCTCTTCATCGTGGCTCTCCCTGTTAATCTGCAATGGCCGATGCCGACTGCACCAGCACCTTGTCCCAAAGCTCAAAATGGTGCCCGAACGGATTGGTCTGACTCATAAAGATCGTGATCTTCTGCTCTTTGGGATCGACACTGAAGCGGGTGGAATAAATACCCGCCCACTCATAGGTGCCGACATCGCCACTATCCACGCTATGCTCACGATCGACCTGAATGGCGAAGCCTAGTCCGAACTTCCAGCCATGGCCGTGCAGAAATACCGCATCGTGCTCACCGATATGGTTGGTTGCCGTCATCAACTCAACTGTTTTGCGGCTCAGCAGCCGCACACCATCCAGCTCACCACCATTGAGCAGCATCTGCGTAAAGCGGTAATAATCGTAAACCGTGGAAAGCATGCTTGCCCCACCGGCCAGATATTTACCCGATGATGCCCTGGCATCGCCCGGATTCAGACAGAGATCGCCGGCAACAATCGGCTTCTCATCGGAAGCTCTGACCAGCCCGCCCTGCCAGTCACTCTGCCACACGGCCGCCAGCCTGGGTAACTTCTCTTCAGGCAAATAGAAGTAGCTGTCTTTCATTTTAAGCGGCTTGAAGATATGCTCTTCGACATAGCGGTCGAACGTCATACCGGAGACAACCTCCACCAGATATCCCAGCACATCGCTGTTCAGGCCATAGTCCCAGACCTCTCCCGGCTGGGCATAGAGCGGCAAGCCTCCCAGCCGTTTGACCATATCACCGATGGCCTCATCGGGCCGACAGAAGCCGTCGGTAATGCCGGCCTCCTTGTACATCTGCACAATCATATTGCGTGCAGGATCCGGGTAGACATCATTGAGAAAGAGATAGAGCAGGCCCGAGGTGTGGGCAAGCAGATCACGAATCTGCACTTCGCGTTTTACCGGCACCAGCCGATAGGGAAATTCAGCACCCGCAGGATTTGCAATCAGCACCTTCTGGTTGCGGAACTCGGGGATATATTTGGCGACCGGATCGGAAAGCAGCAACTTGCCCTCTTCATACAGCATCATGATCGCCGTACTGGTCACCGGCTTGGTCATCGACACAACCCTGAAAATGGTATCGCGCTGCATGGGTTTACCGACATCTGCCAGCCCCGACGCCTTGAAGTAGGCAATCTCACCCTTGCGCGCCACCAGCACAACCGCACCACCGATCTTTTTTTGCTCTACATAGTTCTCGATCAATCGATCCATATTTGTCAGGCGTGCGGCAGAAAGCCCCACACTTGCCGGTTTAACCATATGGTAGTCAGCCGCTGCGGATGGCTGGCTGCAGCAAACAGGTAGCAACAGGGCAAGCAGGAGCAACAGTACATTCATGGCAACATCCTCTTCTGTTCAGACTATAACTGTATTTCATTACAAGTGGTAATAAAACTGCTACCGCTAAAAAAATCGAGGGCATTCGCCCCTGACCGGAGCCGGTACATTATCTATCGCGAATTGACCACAAAACATTAGGGTGTAAGCGTTATAACAGGGGATCTGCAAAGCGCGATAACAGCGCTATGGCGCAACAAAAATGCCTGCTGCCACAACCACAGACCCTGCCATCAACGAACAGCCGCGGCCCCCTCCTCTTGCCGGATGGCGATGCCCTGTCACAATGCCGCACATGACACAAACACCGACAACAAAAACCGCCACGGCTGACCTTGCCCAGCTCAGCGCGCTTAATCTCCCCGCCCTGCAGGGATTGATGGAAGCTTGGATGCAGCCGAAGTTCCGCGCCAAGCAGATATATGAATGGTGCAACAAGGGCGTATTAAACCCGACGCTGATGAAAAACATACCGGAACTACTGCGTGATCGACTCGCCTCCTCACTGATGTGTGAGCCGCTACGTCTTATTCGCCGGGAATGTTCTGCCGATGGCACACGCAAATATGTCTTTGCCCTCAATCGTCCGCGCCTGGCCGGCAAGATGGTTGAGGCGGTATTTATTCCCGAGGAGAAGCGCGGCACCGTATGCATCTCCTCGCAGGTTGGCTGCGTACTGGACTGCCCCTTCTGCCATACCGGCACCCAGGGCTTTGAAGGCAATCTCAGCGCCGGCGAGATTGTCGCCCAGATACTGGCCATCAAGGCCGATCTGCGCGATGAACCGATGACGGACGAGCTGCATAACAGCGTCACGCATATTGTCTATATGGGCATGGGTGAGCCACTGGCCAATGAAGAGGGTGTACATGGCAGTCTGGCCATATTGATGGATGAGGATGGCTTGAATCTCTCACGCCGCCGCATCACGGTTTCAACCTCCGGTCTGACACCGCAAATCGAGCGCCTCGGTGCGGTCTACCCGGTCAATCTGGCTATCTCCCTGCACTCGGCCATTGATGAGAAACGGGATGTGCTGGTGCCGATCAATCGCAAACACCCTTTGCAACAGCTGCGCGACTGTCTCAACGCCTACCCGCTTGCCACCCAGCGCCATATTACACTGGAGTATGTACTGCTCGATGGCGCCAATGATCAGGCGGACGACCTGGCAGCACTGGCCCGCTTTGTGAACCCCGAACGGGAGTGGGTTAACCTGATCCAGTTTAACCCGTATCCGGGCAGTCCTTACCGCGGCACGGCAAAGGAGAACATGAACCAATTTGCGCAAGGCTTGATTTCAAAAGGTATTCGTGCGACTGTAAGGCGCTCGCGCGGACAGGATATCATGGCTGCATGCGGACAACTCAAGGCGGACACAAAAGAGGTTTCATGAGTCAGCTCACCCCCCACCGCACCGGCATTATCGGAGGCAGCGGTCTGTATCATATCGATGGCGTTGAAGTCATAGACACGCTTGCCATCGACACCCCCTACGGAGCGCCTTCGGGTGAGCTGCTGCTGGCCCGTATCGCCGATCAGGAGGTGGTGTTTCTGCCCAGACACGGGCCGGGCCACACCATTCCGCCGCACAAAATCAATTATCGCGCCAACATCCACGCCATGAAACTGGCCGGCGTGAAACGTATCATTTCGATCTCCGCCGTAGGTTCGCTACGCAAACATATCCATCCGGGTGACTTTGTACTCGTCGACCAGTTTGTCGATCGCACCCATGGTCGGGAAAACACCTTTTTCGACGGGCCACTCGTTGCCCATGTGTCGATGGCTGATCCTGTATGCAATCAGCTCAGGAGTGCTCTGACACAGGCCTGCCAGAGTGCGGGCATCAACACCCATGATGGCGGCCGCTATCTGGTCATGCAGGGGCCGCAGTTCTCCTCCCGCGCCGAATCCGAACTCTACCGCAGCTGGGGTATGGATGTCATCGGCATGACCAATCTGCCCGAAGCCAAACTCGCCCGCGAAGCAGAAATCTGTTATGCCACAGTAGCCATGTGCACCGATTACGACTGCTGGCACGGACAGGAAGAGGATGTCTCGGTACAATCTATTATCGAGATCATGCAGAGCAATGTCACCAGAGCGCAGCAGATGTTGCAGCTGTTTTTCTCTGCGCCTCAGCAGGGCAAAAGCGACTGCGCTTGCGGTGAGGCGTTGGAACATGGCATTTTCGCCGACCTGAAAAAACTGGATGATGCTGCCATACGCCCCGTTCATGCCCTGATCGAACGGCTGCTGTGATGCATCTGTTGCGATCCCGATCACCGCTGTGCTTCGCGCTACTTTTGCTGCTTGCCCTCTCCGCCTGTGCTACAAACAACAGCAAAGAGAATGAACGCCAGCTGAAGCTGGCAAGCCTGCATTACCAGATTGGTGTGGATGCCCTAGGCAAAGGCCTGCTGCCCAAAGCGTTCGAAGAGCTGATGGAATCGGACAAGATCAGACCCGACCAACCGGCCGTGCTGGATGCACTGGCCTATGCCTGGGTGCTGCGCGGCGACATGAAAAAGGCCGAAGCCGCCTACCTGCGCGCCCTGCGTATGGGGGCGGGTGCCGCCACTCAGAACAATTACGCCAGCCTGCTCAATCGTTTGCAGCGCTATAGCGAGGCAGAAAAAGCTGCACGCATCGCTCTTGATGATCCCCGCTATGCTAATCAGGATCTGGCCTATATCAATCTGGGCAATGCCCTGTTCGGACAGAAAAACTACGATGCAGCCATCGAAGCATTTCAGCGTGCGCGGGTATTCAATCCCGACAACAGACTGGCCGACCTCAGACTGGCAGATGCCTATGCCCGTGCCGCAAAACCCATGCAGGCACAGCTCCTCTTTGAGTCCATTATCCGCACACAGCCGGACAACCGCGCCGCCGTCGAGGGACTGGTTAATGTATTGATGCAGCAGCAGCGCATCAATGCCGCACGCCAGGCACTGAGCGCGTTTAGCCGGGCAACCACTTCCGACATCGATCGCGCCTGGGCCATCGGCAGCATCAACAAGCCGGGGCAGCCATGAACAAGTCCGAGGCCGACGATATCAACCCGGAAGAGGAAAAAGCTGCTGACGTAACAACAACGTCCGGCACCGATCTGAGGCAGGCGCTGCAGGTAGAAATCGGCAACAAACTTGCCGCAGCTCGTCTGGCCCTGCTCGAAGAGCTGGATGTGCCGGCCCGAAAGCTGAAACTGCGCCGCAAGCATCTGGAGGCACTGGAGTCCGGCCACTGGGATGCCATGCCCGATGAAGTCTACGCCATGGGCTTTTTACGCCAGTACAGCGCCTACCTCGGACTGGACCTGAGTGAAGAGGTTGAGCGCCTGAAAAATAGCGCTTACACGCTGACTCGCCCCCTCACCTTCCCCGACCCGCCGGTTGCCCCTTCACGACGCTGGGCCTGGATAGCTGCAGCACTATTTCTTATCCTTATCGTGGTATTCAATTTCCTCTATCAGGATCTCGGCCCCCGTCATCCCTCCTCGGAGGTAACAGTATCCTATTCCGAGGCAACCGCTCCATCTGATGTTGAGCAGGACCCCCCAAAAGCTATGGATGCACCAGCAGCCGAGTCCGACACCACAAAGCGTGCAAGCACACCGGCAGCGACAGTGAGTGCCGCACCTGCTGCGCCAGTGTCAGAGCAGCCAAGTAGCAACACTACGGCCCGCATAGCACCGCAAGCTTCGGACAGTCGCACGCCACAGCCACGCAGCCACACTTACCGTTTTGATGCCGTCGATGCGGCTGTCTGGATTCAGGTCTCCAGGCCGAATCAGGCGGGCGACGGTAAAGGTCGTCTGATCAGGGAAATACTGCTGGAACCGGGTCACCACATCGAAATGCGCCAGCGGGTTGATGCGCTGTGGATCACCTGCGGCAACGCCCCGTCCCTGCGCATTACCATTGACGGGCGGGTCATGGCCGATGCAGGCAGCCTGAGCACAGGTAAGAAGGTACTGCGTGATCATCGCATCAGCAGTGAGGAATAATAGCAAGACGATGACTGATAGCGTGCCGGCCAGTAACCACTTGCTATTTGACTGAGGCCACTGCATATTGCTCTGCCTTGCAGTAAGCCGTCTGCCGCCGAGGTTTTAACGACAGACACAGGACGCCGGATTTCACTACCGCGTCCTCGCAACAACACCTTTGGAGAGGGGAGCCCTTACATGAGCATTACGGATTTTCAATTTGCCCGCAAAAACATGGTGGATCACCAGATTCGCTGCTGCAAGGTACTGGATGCGACGACTCTGGATCTGGTCGAATCGATGCCGAGGGAAAATTTTGTGCCGGCTCATGTGAAAAGTCTGGCTTATATGGAAGGTCATGTGCCTCTGCCCTGCAATCAGGAGATGCACAGCCCGTTACAGGAGGCGACGATCCTTTCGCACCTGGCCCTCAACGGTAGTGAGCGCCTGCTGGAGATTGGTACCGGCACCGCCTTTCTCACCACCATGCTGGCCATACAGGCCGGTGAAGTGATCAGTTGCGAAATCCACAAGCCACTGGCGGAATCAGCCGCCACCCACCTGCATACTCACGGCATCACCAATGCGCAGGTGATCCACATCAACGCCATGGATGCTGAAGCCATGGCCGCCAGAACCGAATTACAGCAGCCGTTTGATGTCATCGTTCTTGGTGCCGCCGTGAAAGAGATTCCACCCCATATCGAGGCCATGCTCGCCGATGGTGGTAAACTGGTCGCTTTTATCGGGCAGAACCCTGTTGTCTCGCTGATATTGAAAACCAAAAACGGTAAGACCTGGCAGGAGATCGGCCTGTTCGAGACACTGCTGCAGGATATGGAAGGCCTGCCGGAGAATCGTCAGTTCATCTTTTAATGCCCCGGCCAGCAGCGCCATGCCCTTCCATGCCTGAAACGATACGCCGCACATGCCTCTGTGTACTGACCGCCCTGACACTGCTGCTGACTCAGGCAGACAGACTCTGCGCTGAGCCGTCCGCATTCCAACGGCTCATTTTTATTGCCCTGCCCTGGCAGCTGGAAATCCGGGATGGCATACCTGAACAGATCACCATGCGCGCGACAAGCCTCTGCAACAGTCGCATCAATACTCTCTCAGGCATGGGCCCGTGCCGGCCATTCGGCAAACAGGTTACGATGCATGTGTATAGCACCGACAGATCCCGCCCCCTCCATCCCCGGCTCTTGCTGCAGCCACCGCTGTGGCTAACTATCAACAGTATGCACAACGCATCAGCCAGTGACTGGCATACGCCCCTGCTCACCCCGGCTGTCGCCAGAGCCGGAAAACTACTGCGCCAGCGCCAGATCAGGCGTGCGCAGCGCATGGCTGACCGGGCTTTTTATTTTGGCATTGACGCCGACAATGACGCGCTGAAATAGATCGTGCTGCAGATATCACCACACGTCGGCATACCCGATCATGAAATCGACATGCAGGCTATTCGCGCACAGGGCGCCGGCGGACAGCATGTCAACAAGGTTGCCAGTGCCATCCACCTGCGCTTTGATATCCATGCATCATCGCTGCCGGACGCATACAAACAGCGGCTGCTGCAGTGGGCGGATCAGCGCATCAGCTCTGACGGTATCATCGTCATCAAGGCCCAGCAACACCGCAGTCAGGAACAGAACAGGGCAGCGGCACTGAGCCGGCTGCAGGCGCTTATCCGATCCGCCATTGCCATCGCCAGACAGCGCAGACCGACACGCAAATCACTGGGCTCCGTCAAGCGGCGACTGGAGAGTAAGAACAGATGCAGCCAAAAAAAATCACTGCGCAAAAAGGTTACAGAATAGGCCCTACCGGTTCATGAAATTCGCCGCTAGCATGCATGCCATGCCTTTGCACCCCCACGCCAAAACCCCGCCATCCACACCCAGGGATGAACAATCACTTGCCAACCCTTTGCGGCGCAGCCTGCTGCGCGGTGCGGGCCTTGCCGTCATACCGCTATGTTTGCCGACGGCCCTGCTGGCGGCAGTGATCAGAAAACCGACGCAGCACTTCAGCAAGGCTTATCTGGCCCGGCTGATTGCAAGTGAAACAGGCCTTGCCGAGAAACAGGTGGCCCAGACACTGCACGGGGCCCGCTTCACCCCCGCCGTCATCACAAGTATTACCACACCGTATGAGTCGCGCTCCTATGCCGAGTACAGACCGCTGTTTGTTACCGACAGCATGAAGCGCATGGGAGATGCATATCTGGCCGAACAGCAGGCTATTTTTGCCGATGTGGAGAAAAAATACCGGGTTGAGCCCGAGATCATTGCGGCCATTCTGGGTATGGAGACCCGTTACGGCCGCCATCGCGGCAGTGATCGCCTGCTCGATTCATTGTACACTCTGGCTACCGGCTTCCCGCGCCGCGCTGATTTTTTCCGCCGTGAGCTGGGCGAATTCATGCTGCTGGCGAAGGAGGAAAAACTCGATGCAACCCGCCAGCTGGGCTCCTATGCCGGCGCTTTCGGCACCACCCAGTTTATCCCGTCATCCTTCCGCGCCTATGCCGTGGATGCCGATGGCGATGGCAGACGCAATGTCTGGGACTCTCCCACAGATATCATCGCCAGTGTCGGCAACTATTTTCACCGCCATGGATGGCAAGCCGGACGCCCCTGTGCCCACTGGCTGCCTGTTTCCCAGCCCCTGCAACAGCGTGCCGAAGCCGGCTTCAAGCAGTGGAGCACGCTGGCTGAAATCAAACAGCATCTGCCGGCTCTGCCCGAGCGCTGGCGGGATGATGACAAGGTCACCATTATCGACATGAAACCTGCGCAGGGGCGTCGCTTTGCTCTGGTGCACTATAACTTCTATGTCATCACACGCTGGAACCGCTCTTATAATTATGCCATGGCTGCCGCCGAAGTCGCCGCCATGCTCGGAGGTGCATCATTCGCCGTCTCCTGATCACCCTGCTGATGCTCGTACTGCCACCTGTCCTGATCAGTGGCTGTGCAAAACCTGCAACACAGATGCCTGCCGCAAGCGATCGACCGCAACTGCCCGATGGCAGAGACGGCGTCCGTAAAACCGGCACCCCCTATATGATCGATGGCCGCAGATACACACCGATGCAGGTTGAAACAGCCTATGATGAAACCGGGGTTGCATCCTGGTATGGCAAGGATTTTCACGGCAAGCCCACGGCCAATGGCGAGCATTACGATATGCATACGCTCTCGGCCGCGCATAAAACCCTGCCGCTGCCGACACTGGTGCGCGTAACCAATCTGGAGAACGGGCGCACTGTCATTGTACGGGTGAATGATCGCGGCCCGTTCGTCAAAGAGCGGCTGATCGACCTCTCCTATGCCGCCGCCAGAGAGCTCGGCTATGAGAGGCAGGGTACGGCGCATGTGCGCGTGCAGACACTGGAAGCGGCACCTGTCGACATGCTGGCTGCAGGGGCTGCAATCAAGGCGCGGGAACATGCTGATATGGTCAGGGTCAACCGGCCTGCCCCGCTCACCACGGTACACAGCGGCAAGCTGTTTGTGCAGCTGGGTGCCTTCTCCGTGCAGGAGAACGCCCTCAGGCAACAGAAGCTGCTACTCCCCCGCCACCCGGAAGCGCATCTGGTCAGCGTACCCATTGCCGGCCGCACGATGTATCGTGTGCGTATCGGCCCGTTCATGCAGGCTGACCAGGTAGAAAAAACCGTACTCACACTGAGACAGGAGGGCTTTAGCGACACCATGGTGATCATCGAATGAAACAACAGGCAACAACACGACCACGTCTGGCCGCTTTCGGCTCCTCGCGAACCGGCTCGCATGAACCGGTGTATCGCGATGTATCCGCGCTCTCCAGATCCATTGCCGAGGCCGGCTGGAACGGCATGACCGGTGGCCATCAGGGAATGATGGCTGCCTTCTCCGAAGGTATTCACGCCGGCGGCGGCCACGTTCGCGGCATTACGCTCGAGCGCTTCCCCACCCCGCCGGAGAACACCTTCAGTGAGGAGGTGCGCGCTGCCGACTTCTTCGATCGCATGGGGCAGATGATCGAAAAATCGGACGCCTGGCTGGTGCTGCCGGGCGGTCTGGGCACCCTGGCGGAGTTGGCCATGACCTGGGATCTGATTGCCATTCATGTACTGGAGCCGCGGCCGCTGCTGCTCTATGGTGCCATGTGGGAGCCGGTTGTGGATGTGTTACGCGAGCAGTTGATCCTGTCGGCCGACCGGGCCTTTGACAGCATGCAGATATGCCACACCCATGCACAGGTGCTGCAAGCGCTCTCCACGCAAGCATGAGTAATACCGACGCATTTGTTGACCTGAAGGGCAGTGTTACGGCCGCGCTGGCCGGACAACGGCTGGATCAGGGCGTGGCCGAGCTGTTCAAGCTGTCGCGTCGGCGCACCCGCCGCGCCATTGATGAGGGCGGCGTTTACCTCAATAGCAAACGCTGCCGGACGGCCGGTCGCAAACTCTGCCGTGATGATAAAGTACGACTGGTCATGCTCGATGGTGAGCGGCTGGTCCCGTTCTCTGCCGAACAGCTGGTCTGGCAACAGCCGCCACTCTTTCTGATTCACAAAAAGAGCGGGCAATATGCCCAGGAAGCACTGCATCGCAGCCGCGGCACACTGCCCGATGAGCTGGCCCGTCACCTGCAACTGACAGCTACTGCTGCGGCCGAGCTGCGGCCGGTACATCGGCTGGATCGGGACACATCCGGCCTGATGCTCTTTTCCGCCAGTGCCGCGCTATTGCAACAACTGCAGGCGCACTGGCATGATGCTGTCGAGAAACGCTATCTGGCGGTCGTTTCACCCGCCCCGGAGTGGGATGATCAGCGCATCCGGCTGCCTATCGAGCGCACGCGTGATACCAATGGCCGCTATCATGTTTCACCCGACGGACGCGCCTGCGACAGCGAGGCACATGTACTTGAGCGGCGCGATAACCGCGCACTGATAGCCCTTATACCGCATACCGGTCGCAGCCACCAATTGCGTGTACACCTTTCTGCACTAGGGTGTCCCATTCTTGGTGACAGCCGTTATGGCGGCAAATCACACCCCCGCCTGATGCTGCATGCCGAGAGTCTGTGCATCCGGCCACCGGCACTGCCGGAAACAAATCAATGGAAAGCACCACCCGAGGAGAACTGGCAATGGTAATAAAATCCCGAACAGGCATACAGGCGATGTCCCTGTTGCACACACTGGCCGTGATAATGTTGATCATACCCTTTTCCGCCCACGCTGCCGCGTGGCCCGAATCGCCTACACTCAATGCCAAGTCATGGGCCATGATCGATGCCCGCTCCGGCCAGGTCATCGCCAGCCACAATCAGGACATGCAACTACCACCGGCGAGCCTGACCAAAATGATGACGCTCTATCTGGCGTTCGAAGCGCTCAAACAGGGGCGATTGTCAGAGGACACGCGCGTCTCCGTCAGCCAGAAAGCATGGAAAATCGGGGGCAGTACGATGTTTCTCGAGCCACGCATGCATCCGACAGTGGGTGATCTGCTACACGGCATTGCCACCTACTCGGGCAATGATGCCTGCATCGCACTGGCCGAGCATATGGAGGGCAACGAAAGCACCTTTGCCGAGCGCATGAACGCCAAGGCACGGGAACTGGGCATGTTGCACAGCCACTTTGCCAATGCCACCGGTTTCCCTACCGAAGGCCACTTCTCTTCAGCCGGCGACATGGCCCTTCTAGGTGCCGCCCTGTGGCGCGACTATCCCGAGCATTACAAACTGTTCAACGAAAGGGACTTTACCTATGACGATCGCACGCAGCCCAATCGCAACCGGCTGCTGTGGACCATGTCTGAAGCTGACGGTATCAAAACCGGGCACACCCAGGAGGCCGGCTACTGTCTGGTCGGCTCGGCTGAAAAAGAGAGCACCCGCTTCGTCGCTGCTGTATTCGGTGCCAAATCAGATCGGGCCCGTGCCCAGGAAACGCGCACACTGCTGCGCTTTGGTTTCAATCACTTTGTCACCAAACGACCTGCCGAGCGGGAGATTCGCCGCAAGGTTGAAGTATTCGAAGGCACAGAAGATCATGTATGGCTCAGACCCGCATCCGATGTATGGGTAACCATCCCCAAGGGCAGCGAATCATCACTCTCATTCCGCCTGCGCTACGATGCGCCATTAAAAGCGCCGATTCGTCAGGGCAAGAAGCTGGGCGTCATTGATGCCGTGATTGGCGACAAGAGTGACAAGGCCAGCATCGTGCTCTCCTTCCCGATGGTAGCTGCAAACGCTATTGAACAGGCATCATGGATCAGCAGGCAGTGGGATGGGATGCGCCTGTGGCTGCGCCGCACCGGCAATGATGCGATTGAGAGCGTAACGGGCGAGCCTGAAGATGGCTCCAGCCCGGCTTCTGATACAAAATAACATGACATTGACAGCCTGGGTCAACGGTCGCTTTCTGCCGCTGGCACAGGCTACAGTGCATATCGAAGATCGCGGCTTCCAGTTTGCCGATGGTATTTATGAGGTGATCGCCTGTTTCGGCGGCGTTTTTCTTGACCTGCCTGCCCACCTCTCACGCCTGCAATACTCATTGGATGCGTTGCAAATTCCGCTACCGCTGCCGTTTCCCGCTTTAACAGCGCTGCTGCATGAGGCCTACAGACGTAATCCGTTCGATCATGCCATGCTCTACATCCAGATCACCCGCGGCGTGGCACCGCGTTCGCACCGGATCGAGCAACCGCTGACACCGACAATGGTGATCACCGTACGCGAGCTGCCCGAGCCATCCGAGCAACAGCTGGCACAGGGCGCCTCGGCCATCACGCGAGCGGATATCCGCTGGCAACGTTGTGATATCAAATCCATTGCCCTGCTGGCCAATGTACTGGGCAAGCAGCAGGCTGTGCAGGCTGGCGTAGATGAATGCTTCTGGCGTGATGATCAGGACTATATGCTGGAGGGTTGCAGCAGCAATGCGCTGGCCGTGATCAACGGCGTTCTGGTCACCCATCCGCTGGGTCATCAACTGCTTGGCGGCATTGCCCGCCAGATGACGCTGCGACTGGCAGCACGCCACGCCATTGCCTGCGAAGAGCGCGCATGGCGGCTGGATGAAACAGGCCTTAGCGAATGCATGATGAGCAGTACCACCGAAGCGGTTATGCCGGTATGCCATATTGACGGGCAAGCAATTGGCAATGGCAAACCGGGCCCGATCAGCATGATGCTGCGGCAATGGATGCTGGATGAATTCAGTGCACTGAGACAACAGAAGGAGCAGTCATGATCAAGGGTGTATTACTGGATATGGACGGCACGCTGGTCGATGCCTTTGCGCCGATTATTCGCGCCCTGAACCAGACCTTCAGCGAGTACGGCATGCCGCAAATGACAGCGCAGGAAGTCAAACGGCATACCGGTCGCGGTGATTGCAGTATGATAGCCCTGTTCGGCGAGCGCAGGGAGGAGGCGGCCATCCGCTTTCTGGAAATTCACGATGAGGATTACCTGCAACGCATCAAGCCGCTGGATGGTGCGGAAACACTGCTCAGATGGCTGCAGAGCAATGCTATCCCCTGCGCCATCGTCACCAGTAAATCGCAATCACGCGCCGAGGCGCAGCTGCATGTGCTCGGCTGGACCGATCTGTTGCAGGCCGTCGTCGGTAAAATCGACGGCCGTGCGGAGAAGCCGGATCCGGCGCCGCTGCTGCTGGCCTGCGAGATGCTGGGCATAGCAGCTGAGCACACTGTCATGGTCGGCGACGGCATTGCCGACATGAAAGCAGCCAACCGCGCCGGCAGTCGCGCACTCGGCCTCTGCGATGGTTTTACCGCCGCTGAGCTGACCGAAGCCGGAGCCGACAGCTGTTTTGAATCTTTGACCGGAGTACACGCATGGCTGAAAAACAGACTGTAAACGACAACGACGATACCCTGATCCGTTTCCTGCTGCCCGCAGCGCATACGCGCGGCGTCATTATTCGCGGCAGCCGTATCTTTGCCGATGCCGCACGCATTCACCGGCTTGATCCGGCAGCAACCCAGGTATTCGGTCAGTCGCTGCTGGCATCCATTCTGCTACTCTCCATCAGCAAGGGCGGCATGCGACAGGTACTGCAGCTGGATGCCCTCTCCGAATCCGAAGCGCTCTGGCAGCGCATTCTGGTCGAGTGCCGGCAGGGCGCCGTACGCGGCTATATCAGCGGCGACAGATCCGCGGATACAACGACCGAGACAACCATCGGTTCACACATGGGTAACCGATTGCGTATCTCCACCGTACGCGATCTGGGCTTCGGGCAACCCTATATCTCGACGGTTGAGCATGAATCACCCTTTCTCGCCGATCACTTGATCCGCTACCTGACCCAGTCGACACAGATTCGCGCCGATATTATTCTGCATGGTGATCTGGCGATCATGATTGAGGCCATGCCCGGCTGTAATGAAGAGCACTGGTTCAAAGCGATTGAAACGATGGCAAAAATCCCGGGCTCCGCACTCGCCAGTGAGACACCGGATCAACTGCTCCACTATTTTGACGGACTGCGCTGCAAGCAGGCCAGTCGCGACAGCTATGGCTACCACTGCATCTGCAATCCGGAGATGATGGCCAACGCTATCCAGTCGATGCCGGCTGAACAGCTGGATGATATGCTTGATGCCAGCGGTCAGATCACCGTCACCTGTCAGTATTGCGCCAACCACTACAGCATTCCGCACAGCGTGGATCCTAGCCGCCTGCAGTGACTGAACTCAGTTACAATATAGTACGTCGACCCCGGCGCAGGACAGCCAGCATTGTCATCCATCCGGACAATCGCATCGATGTGCTGGCCCCTGTCGGTATCTCCGAGGCCCGCATTGCGGCATGGGTGAGCAGCAAACAGCTGTGGATTGAGCGAAAGATGCTCTTCAACACGCATACACGCAGCCAGCATCAGGCAAAGCGCTACCAGCAGGATGAGGCATTCACCCTGCTGGGGCGTGACTATGCGCTTAACCTGCAACCATCCACCAGGCGTCAGGTCAAGCTGTGCGGCGATTCGCTGATCTGCTACACGCCGGCACCGGATCAACGACTGGCGATACAGAAACAGATCACCGGCTGGTATAAGCAGTACGCCGCAGCACATCTGCAGCAGCGGGTGGAGCATTATGCAGCACGCACCGACACCTCCCCTGCTCTGGTCGGCATCAAAAACTATCGCAGCCGCTGGGGCAGCTGCCATATTGACGGCCGCATCTACTTCAACTGGCGTATTATCATCGCCCCCGCCCATGTCTCCGATTATGTAGTTGTGCACGAGTTGTGTCATTTGCATCAGCATAACCACTCACCGGCCTACTGGCAGAAGGTTGCATCAATCATGCCCGACTACCGGGAAGCACAACAATGGTTGAAGATAAACGGCCTGTCGCTGGATCTGTAAGCACTCCGGAGTCACAGACATGCATACCCCAGGGCACCTTCTCCGGCTATTCCTGCGATCACCATTCACCTTGCCGCATAGGAGCAAGCATCGGCGCTCCCGGCGGGCGATAGTGCAAAACCTTTTTCACCACGAAGGAGACGAAGCAGAGAGAGGGGAAGCAAGGAAATATGGTGTATTTAAACGTGCCGGCAGCAAGTGAAGAGCATCAGGCCGGGTACACTCTCTATAATATTTCCATACAGTTTCTCCTCTGCGTCCTCTGCGTCCTCTGCGTCCTTTGCGTCCTTTGCGTCCTCTGCGGCAAAAGGCTTTTGACTCTTCTGATCATTTACAGCTGTAAATCGTTACCCGCCTGCTCACCTGTGCTGGCAACGCATGTCAAATGCGTACGACTACTCTAGCATGCCCGCATCAATGCCCGTGTCGTTCACGATGCAATGGCAGGAGAACACATGCAAACCATCTGTTATGACATCATCTCTCTGAAGAGAAAGAAGCTTACACTGAAAAAATGCCAATATTGCAATAGTGACCTGCAGACCCATGCAGTCGATCATTCGGCAGATTCCCGCGCATTCGATGAAAAAACAGAACAGGCTTTGGTTACCACCACAGCTGTGGCATGCCCGCATTGCGGATGGTGGGCTGTAAGAGAGCTGCGCGAAGATGTGGCACTCTATTCACCAGCGGTTGAAGAGTTGATTGTTATGGATGCGTCAAAAACAGTATCTGCCAAGCCTGCACCGCGCGCGCCGGCTGTAGAGAAGAGTGGCCCACCGCCGTGGGAGAAGGTAGTCGCTGACACAGCTTACTGGGCAAAACCGGAGACCATTCCATCGCGGGAAGCCGTGCTGTTATTCGGTACAGCGCAGATGCTGCTGCCCAATATCGGTAGTGGTTCCGGAGCAGCTGCATGGGAGAAGCTGAAATCTTATGCCCCTGTTTTATATCCGATCCTGATCATCGCCTTCATCGCCCTCTTCTTCTGAAGCAGAGCGATACCCGGGCAGGCGCTTCCTGTGCTTTGTTCGATGATGTGTAGTGTAACCGTCAGGCCTGAATCTGCATGCCCTGTTCATCTTCGATATAGAGCTTGTGACCCAGATGACGCAACCAGCCAGCAATCCGTACCAGCTTATAGTGCTTGCCGCTTACATGCCGGATCACACCGGCATCGATGAAGAGTCTGTATTGATGGTTTACGTTTACCATGACCGGTCTCCTTTGTGGCTTTTATAATATCATCTATCGGTAATAGTTCATCCTAAATTAGCAGCAATAGTGTCTTATTGCCACGCCAGAGACGCACTCTTTCTTATGCCGCAATTCATCATCCATGTCGTCGTACACACCACCGCACACAGAAGACTTACGGGCCAAGCCAGTTGCAACTTGCTGCAACTGGCACATATCGGCAGGCTGCGCCGCCATGACTGCCCTGAGCTTTGAAATACTGGCAACAGATGCCACCGGATTTGCCCGTCGCGGACGCATGCAGCTTGCGCACGGCGTGGTTGAAACGCCGGTATTTATGCCTGTCGGTACCCAGGCAACAGTAAAAAGCATGACACCGGCCGATCTGACCGATGACATTCAGGCCAGCATTATTCTCGGCAATACCTATCACCTGATGCTGCGTCCCGGTGCTGAGCTGGTGGAAAAAATGGGTGGCCTGCACCGCTTTATGGCCTGGGACCGACCGATTCTGACCGATTCCGGCGGGTTTCAGGTCTGGTCGCTGGGTGAGCTGCGCAAGATTGAGGAGCACGGCGTACGCTTTCGCTCCCATATCGACGGTGCGGAAGTGTTTCTCGGCCCGAAGGAGAGCATGGAGATCCAGCGCCAGCTGGGCAGTGATATTGTTATGGCCTTCGATGAGTGCACGCCCTACCCGGCCACCTATGCAGAAGCAGAAGAGTCGATGCAGATGTCGATGCGCTGGGCCGCTGAATGTCGCGAACATCTGCCGGTGAATGACACACAGGCACTGTTCGGCATCGTCCAGGGCGGCATGTACCCCGAATTGAGAATAGCGAGTCTGAAAGCGCTATCCGCCATCGATTTTGAAGGCATTGCCATTGGCGGACTGTCGGTCGGTGAGCCGAAAGAAGAGATGATGGCGATGATGGATGCACTGGCCCCGCATCTGCCGGCAGACAAACCGCATTATGTGATGGGCGTAGGCACACCCGATGATCTGATTGAAGGTATTGATCGCGGCATTGATATGTTTGATTGTGTGATGCCCACCCGCAATGCACGCAACGGCACCCTGTTCACCGATGATGGCAAGCTGAACATCAAAAACCTCTGTCATGCAGAGGACCCACGACCGATCATGGATGATTGCGACTGCTATACCTGTCGCAATTTCTCCCGCGCCTATCTCAGGCACTTGTACATGGCCAAGGAGATTCTCTCCTCGCGATTGAACACCCTGCACAATCTTCACTACTACTGTGCGCTCATGCAACGGGCCAGAACCGCACTCGAAGAGGGAAACTGGCCCGATTTCCGCAATCAGTTTTTACAACGTTACCGCAACAAGGCATAATTGCCATCTTCCAATATTCAGGAGCATAACCCACATGAAATCTATCATTACCCACTCAATCGCAGCCATGGCTGCAGCATTTGCCATTGTTACACCGGCGCTGGCCGAAGACGCAGCCTCAGCAGGCGGCTTCGCATCATTGATCCCGCTGGTGCTGATTATGGTCATCTTCTATTTCCTGCTTATTCGTCCGCAGCAGAAGAAGGTAAAAGAGCATCGTAATATTATCGAAGGTCTGAAAAAAGGTGATAAAGTCATTACCGGCGGCGGCTTCTACGGTACGGTCATTGATGTGAAAGACGACTTCATGAAAGTCGAAATTGCCGAGAATGTCCGTGTCAAAGTAAAACGCGATACCGTTCTGGGCCTGTCCGATTAAATAACAGCTCTACACAAAAGGATCTGATTCATGCATACCTTCCCGCGCTGGAAAATCTGGTTAATCCTGACCGTTCTGGTCGTATCTCTGATGGGCTCTCTACCCAATGTCACTAACGTGCCATCCTGGTGGCCGGCTGCCCTGAGCAACCCGATGAGTCTCGGACTTGATCTGAAAGGCGGCATCCACCTTGTACTCGATGTGGATGTCGACAAGGCTGTAACGCACAGTGTCGAGGAAGATATCGACACGGCCCGCCAGACACTGCGTAAAGAGAAGATCCGCTATAGCAAGCTGGCCAGTGAAGGTAACAGCCTGCATATCTCGATCAAACAGGCTGATGATCTGCCGGCTGCGGAAGCACTGCTGAAAGAGACATTCATCAATTATGATCTCGCCTCTGCTGCCGACAATAGCTTTATACTGACACTGAAATCCTCAATTGCCGATGAAACCCGCAAATTTGCGGTTGATCAGGCGATTGAAGTGATCCGTGGGCGTATTGATGCTCTGGGCACTACGGAGCCCGTGATTGTCAAGCAGGGCAAGCGTCGCATTCTGGTCCAGATCCCCGGTTACGAAGATTCAGCGCGCGCCAAACAGCTGATCGGACGCACGGCCGAGTTGCAGTTCAAGCTGGTTGATGAAAAAGGCGATCTGGAAAAAGCGATGGCCGGCAGCATCCCGCCCGGCGACATCATTATGTATGGCCCTGAAAAGACCCGCAACGGTCAAGTCAGCCGTCAGCCCTACCTGCTGAAGAAACATACCGAACTCGGCGGCAGCGAAATATCCGATGCCCGCGTATCGATTGATTCCCGCTTTAACGAATATGCCGTAACATTGAAATTCAACAGCAAGGGCTCACGCAAGTTCGATAAATTGACAGGCTCACATGTCGGCGAACGTTTTGCGATTATCCTCGAAGGCGTGGTCAACTCCGCACCTGTGATCCGCGAGCGCATTTCCGGCGGCTCCGCGCAGATCACCGGCAGCTTTTCACCGGCTGAAGCACATGATCTGGCGATCATCCTCAGAGCAGGTGCGCTGCCGGCGCCGGTGCAGGTTGTTGAAGAGCGCTCGATCGGCCCGAGCCTGGGGCAGGACTCGATTGATCAGGGAATGAACTCGATCATCATCGGCACGATTCTGGTACTGATCTTTATGGCCGTTTATTACCGTATGTTCGGCATGGTCGCCAATGTGGCGCTGGTCTTCAATATGCTGCTGATTCTGGCAGTCATGAGCATGATCGGCAGCACACTGACCCTGCCGGGCATGGCTGGTATCGTGCTGACAATCGGTATGGCGGTGGATGCCAATGTACTGATCTTCGAGCGTATCCGTGAAGAGCTGTCTCTGGGCAAGACCCCGCTGGCAGCCATTGACGGCGGTTATGCCAAGGCATTTTCCACCATTGTCGATGCCAATATCACCACACTGATTGCCGCCATCGTACTGTTCCAGTTCGGCTCCGGTCCGGTCAAGGGCTTCGCAGTAACACTCTCCGTCGGTATTCTGGCATCAATGTTTACAGCCATTACCGTCACCCGCGCCATCATTGCCCTGAGCACTGAGAAACGCGGTCGCATTGAAAAACTGAGCATTTGAGGCACTGACATGCAACTGATTCGTTCTGATATCCATATCGACTTTATCGGCAGGCGCAAGCTGGCCATGATCTTCTCTGCCGTGTTGATTCTGCTTTCACTGGGAACACTGGCTTTCAAGGGGCTGAACTTCGGCATCGACTTTACCGGTGGTACGCTGGTTGAGGTCAAGTTCGAGAAAGCGGTCAGTATCGCTGATATACGCGCATCCATCTCCCCCAAAGGTTATGGCAATGCCGTTATTCAGGAGTTCGGCTCACCCGAGGAGATTCTGATACGCGTGCAGAACAAGGAGGGGGAAAAATCCTCCACCATCAGCACAGCCATCCTCGACGGTCTGAATGAAAAATTCACTGCTGACGCGGTGGAGATGCGACGTGTTGAGTTTGTCGGACCGCAGGTGGGTGAAGAGTTGACCCAGGCCGGCATTATGGCCGTTCTGATCGCCATGCTGGCTATTCTGGTTTATGTCACGTTCCGCTTTGAATTTCGCTTTGCCCTCGGTGCCGATGCAGCCCTGCTGCACGATATCACCATTGTCATGGGTCTCTTCGCCATTACCGGCAAGGAGTTCACCCTGCCGGTCATTGCTGCCCTGCTGACCGTAATTGGTTACTCACTCAATGATACGATCGTGGTATTCGATCGCATCCGTGAAAACTTTGCCGCCAATCGCAAGCGCAAGAATCCCGAAGATGAGAGCATCGTCACCAATGTTTCAGTCAACCAGACGCTGTCACGTACGTTGATGACCTCATTCACCACGCTGCTGGTGGTCTTCGCCCTGTTCCTGCTCGGTGGTGAAGTGATCCACGACTTCGCCTTTGCCCTGATCTCCGGCATTGTGGTCGGCACCTACTCCTCGATCTATATTGCCAGCCCGGTGATGCTGTCGCTTGCCGGTCGGTTCCAACCCAGTGACGAAGAGACACGTGAGATGGAGGCCAGGCCCTGAGCTCTGCCCTTTTCAAGGGGGATATCAGCCCGGATCTGGAACGGGACACGCTGCTGTTTACCGGCTATGACAATGACTATATCAAGGTCAACCGGGAACCCTGTTACAGCAGCCTGTGCATCCATGCAGGCCTGCTGACGATGCCGTGGGGACCTGAACGGCTCAGGGATATTACGGCTGAGAGCCTGAGCATGTTCCTGGATACGCCGCCGGAGATTCTCATTATCGGTACGGGCAGAACTACGGCTTTCCCTGATAATGCGATCATGCAGCAGCTGCGCGATCAGCATATCGGTCTTGAGTGCATGGATTCACGCTCTGCTGCACGCACCTATAATATCCTGTTGGCCGAAGGACGTAATGTATCGGCAGCCATGCTGCTGCCCGGGAGCAGAAAATAATGTCTCGCTTTGAGTTGAGCATCGAAACCCACTTCTCCGCTGCGCACCAGTTGCGCGACTACCCCGGTGATTGCGCCCGGCTGCACGGCCACAACTGGCATGTAAAGCTGTATGTCGAGTGTACGGAGCTGGATACGCTGGGGCTGGGCATTGACTACAAGACGCTGAAAAACGAGCTGAAGGCCGCTCTGGAGCCCTGGGACCACTATAATCTCAATGATGTGGCACCATTCGATACCATCAACCCGTCCAGTGAAAATGTTGCACTGGAACTATACAGGGAGATGAGCCGGCGTCTGGATGACGGGCAGGTACGTGTTTCGCGCATCGAGATATGTGAAACCTGCACGGCGATGGTCACATACTGGCCCTGATTACGGGCTGACAGCATGCCAAAAAAAAGGGTCCCAAGGGACCCTTTTGTGTTAGGCGAGTGCGATCAGACCTGGCACTCAGCGCGATACATGCATGGGCTGACAGCGCAATTGGTGATGGTCTGGAAGCATGGTGTATTGCCTTCTGCGGTCTGGATCTCGTGGATCAGGGCAGCCTTGTTCAGTTTGGCAGCACCCTTGAGATTCAGTTCTGAAGCCATTTCCAGCAGATGTTTCTTGGTTACTTTCTTTGTGCTCATGTGATATACCACCTCATTAGTTTGAAGCGCATATTAACTGTTTACAATTTACGGGCAAGTCAATGTGAATCACTTCCACATATCTGTATCATATTGCCACACCGGGCAACTAAACAGACAGATAATGCAGCGTCACCGGAGCCTGCCACAACTGGCTCATCACCGGCTCAACCAGCGTACATTCACCACTACTCCAGAATTCGACCGTGCCGCTACCTGCAGAGGCACGCAGATCACGCATCTCCAGCTGTCGCTGCAATTGCCGGGCAATCGGCCCGCCTGTATCGATGATCTCGATGGCATCTCCAACAATCTGCCTGATCAGGGGCAGCAGAAACGGGTAGTGGGTGCAGCCCAGCACCAGTGTATCGATGCCGCTCTCCAGCAGCGGCTGCAGATAACGCACGAGCAGCAATCTGGTCTTCTCGCCATACAGATCGCCCTGCTCCACCTGTTCAACCAGTCCGGGACAGGGCTGCAGTAAAATCCGCGCATGCTGTTCAAACTGTGACTTCAACCCGTTGAATTTGCCGCTACCCAGCGTAGCTGTTGTGGCCAGCACACCGACAACACCCGATCGGCTGGAGAGTGCCGCCGGCTTGATCGCCGGCTCCATGCCGATCACCGGCATGGAAAATCGCTGTCTGAGCGTCTCAATGGCCACAGCCGTGGCTGTGTTGCATGCCACCACCAGTGCCTTGATCTGTTGCCCTGCAAGGAAGTCCGCCACGCTCAGGCAACGTCCCAGCACCTGCTCCGGTGGTTTGCAGCCGTATGGTATATAGGCGGTATCGGCCACATAGATCAGCGACTCGTGTGGCAGCAGACGATGGATATGGGCCAGCACCGACAGGCCGCCCACGCCGGAATCAAATACGCCTATGCGTCGGGAGTGCATATCTGACATCAGCTGTTCGATGATGTCAGAGCCAGCGCGCGCACTGAACGCCCAGCCATGTAAGCGACAGACATACCACGACCTGGCCGACAATATTGGCGAAGGCCATCTGCATGGCCCCCTCCTGCAACAGACGCACCGACTCCAGTGAATAGGTAGAAAAGGTTGTAAACGCACCGAGAAAACCGACAGTAATGGCAAGACGCAACAACTCACTGGCTGTAGATCGCTCAATCAGCCAGACAAACAAAAAACCCAGCAGAAAAGAGCCCAGGGCATTAACGGCGAAGGTGCCCCATGGGAAGGCACCGCCGGCCAGCCGCTGCACGGCCGAGGCCATCAGCCAGCGCATGACTGCACCCGCAGCACCGCCTATAGCTACAGCTGCCAGTTGTCGCATCATACCGGCTCTCCTCCGCCCTTCTTCTGCTCACCCTGTTTGCCGGCACGCATCGATGCCAGCCAATCCATACGCTCGCGCAGTGTGCGCTCAAAGCCGCGTGCAACCGGCCTGTAGAGCGTGGGCTTACCCAGCTCCGCCGGAAAATGCTGCTGGTTCACCACCGCATGGTCATCATTGTGAGCGTATTGATAACCGGCCCCGTGACCAAGCTTCTGCATCAGTTTTGTCGGCGCATTGCGCAAATGCATCGGTACCTCTGCCGCTCGGGTCTGGCCGGCCAGCTTCCTTGCTTCTTTCTCCGCCATATAGGCGGCATTGCTCTTGGCAGATAGAGCCAGATAGATCGCTGCCTCAAACAGACCCTGCTCGCCTTCAGGCGAGCCGAGAATCTCATACATGCGGTGCGCATCCAGCGTAATATTTAGCGCTTTCGGATCGGCCAGCCCGATATCTTCCGTAGCCATACGAATCAAGCGCCGGGCGATATAGAGTGGCTGCTCTCCAGCCTCCAGCATGCGCGCCAGCCAGTAGACCGCCGCATCGGCATCGGAATCACGGATACATTTATGCAGAGCTGAAATCAGATCGTAGTGCGCATCGCCATCACGGTCATAGCGGGCTGCACGCCGCAGGCTCTGCTGCTGCACAGCCGCCAGTGACCAGTGACGCAAAGGATCCGCCTGATACAGCGACTCAAGCGCATTCAGCGCGTAACGGGCATCTCCATCGCTGTTTTCCGCCAGCCAGCCAAGTGCATCATCATCAATGGTGAAGTTGGAGGTATCATTGCCCAGATAGCGGCATGCTCGTGCCAGAATAGTCGCCACATCCGTCGCCTGCAGCGGCTTGAGCACAATAACACGACAACGCGAGAGCAGCGCATTATTCAGTGAGAAGGAGGGGTTTTCCGTGGTCGCCCCGACAAGTACCAGCGTGCCGTCCTCGATACAGGGCAGCAGCACATCCTGCTGTGCCTTGTTAAAGCGGTGAATTTCATCGAGAAACAGTAACCAGGTCTGGCCGGCTGATCTGGCACGGCGGATTACATCCTGCACTTCCGCCTTGCCGGCGGAGACTGCCGACAACTGCACAAACGGGATACCGGCAGCATCGGCCATCAAGGTGGCCAGTGTGGTTTTACCTACTCCCGGCGGCCCCCAGAATATGCAGGAGCAGCAACGCTTCTCCTTCACCATCGTGGCAAACCAGGAATCATCTCCGGTCAGATCTGACTGTCCAGCCACATCCTGCAGTGAACTCGGGCGAATCCGATAGGCCAGCGGCACGGAGACGTCAGCTGCAGCAACGCTGTCTAGCAGTGAAGCCTGCTTACCCACCGATGCCTTAATTGAATTGGTTGGAAACAGTGAACACGACGCTCTGCCGGCGATCACGGTAGTTACCGGCATAGGCTCCTGTAGCTGTTTTCTTCGCATAAAAGGTATACTGGTAGGCTAGGTCGACATGCAGCCCGAACACATCACCGCCACCGCCAAGGCTGACCCGATGGCCATCCTGATCGGCGATTAGCGGATTGTAGTTGCGGGTGCGATTGGCGCCCTGATCATAGGCATAACCGATGCGAACCTGAGTATTTTCGCGCCAGGTCCATGTCAGACCGACCATCGCAGTCAGCGTATCACGCAGGTCCAGTGTGTTGGTCTGGGCATTTACCCCTGTCACATTAATACCTTTCAGTACAGACCAGCGGGACCATTTCAGATCCGTTTCCATGTGCCATACATCTGAGAAATCATGTGCAATCGCCACAGTCACCTGATCAGGCAACTTGAATGAGAGCGTATCATTGGACTTGGTCATACTGATGTTGGCGCCGGAGCGGTAAACAGCGCCGAGTGACCAGGCGGGCAGTGGCTTCCACAACAGCGAGGCATGGCCGCCGAAGCTTGCGACATCCGTACCTTTGAAGTTTTTCGTACCCTGCGACAGCGTCGCACGTGTAATATACCAGTCGCCACCCATGCCAACAGCCAGACTGCTGTCAATCGCATAAACCAGATCGGCTGTCGTATGATCCACAGTCAGCTTGCCCACACCTGAAGCCGCCCCGAAAGCATCACTCCAGTTGTTGTTGGCAGCGTAGAGCGGCGAGAAACCGATACCGGCAGCAAGACGACCATCACGTGGCACCCAGGCTGCATAGAATTGTCCGAAAGTCGGTTCCGTACCGGTGTTCGAGGCTACACCGCCGGGAATTTTCACCGATGAGTTGCGAAAGCTCAGATCAATGCCGCCGGCAACTGTCACTCCCGGCTGCCAGGCAATACCGGACGGGTTATAGGCCAGCGCCGAGGCATCATTAGCAGTTGCGGCAAAGGCATTGGATACGCCTGCTCCTGCCGCAGACTGGTTTACCTGTTCAAAGCCGCCGGCATGGGCCGCAGCAGCATACGAACATGCGGCAATAAAAATAAACAATCGTTTCATGATTAAGGTCCTTATTCGCTGACTGTTGAACGCAGATCAAGCACATCCACGCCGTCAGGCGGGGTGAAGCTAAATAGTTTCTCGGCAGGTGCAACGTAAGAGCAATCCGACAGGTGCATCATATTGCGGTTGCCCAGCAAATCCTGTCGTTCAATATAAACCAGATTACCTTGAAGCGAGAAACCCAACCATACCTGCGGGGCATCGGTGACCTGAACCTTGAAGCGGTGAATATTGCGTTCAGCGTCAAAACTGCGCTCGACAACCCTGATATCGGCCAGCGGCACACGGCCGTCAAGCAGCTTCATCACCACCGGATTGATCGTTTCCAGATCTGTCAGTCGCTCGGCCTGCAGCAGATCCGGTTCATAATGCCAGATCACCTGCCCGTCACCGACATAGAGCTGGTCATAGGGCTTGCGGTACTGCCAGCGAAAATGGCCGGGCTTAAGGATGGCAAGATCACCCGAGTAGTGTTTGCCACCACCATCGGAAAACTCCATCAGCTGATCAAAACGGCAGGCGAAACCCCGCTGCGTTGCCAGTCGCTCAATGCTATTGGTAAAGGAGAGCCCCTTCTCCTGCCCATCGAGCTGCCAATCCTGTTTTACTGTCGCTGCAGAAGCAGATGTAATGCACAACAGCATCGCACTACAGAGTAGTGCCGCACTCAGTCTACTGAGACTCATTCGATCACCCCGCCGCCATCGCTACCTGATCGGGCAAGTACCTTGCGCAGACCACCGGAGCCCGGTGGTGTCACCAACCCCTCGCGCTCCATCTGCTCAACCAGTCGGCTGGCCCTGTTGTAACCGATGCGCAGGTAACGCTGCACCATCGATACCGAACAGGAACCTTTTTCTATGACCAGCGCCGCCGCTTCATCATATTTTTCATCGTGCTCATCATCACCTGCTCCACCACCCGGGCCGCTGGCAGCATCGGCCACACTGGCGATCTCGAACACCTCTTCGCGGTAGTCCGGTGCGCCCTGCCCTTTCAGATGCTCAACCAGCTCCAGCACTTCAGCATCAGAGACAAAGGCACCATGCACGCGGCGCAGATCGCGACTACCACTGAGAAAGAGGCTGTCGCCATGACCGAGCAGCTGCTCGGCACCCATCTGGTCAAGAATCGTGCGCGAGTCGATTTTGGAGGAGACCTGAAAAGACAAACGACTGGGCAGATTGGCTTTAATCAGACCGGTAATAACATCTACACTGGGGCGCTGGGTGGCCAGAATCAGGTGCAGGCCGGCAGCACGCGCCTTTTGCGCAATGCGGCAGATTGCCTGTTCCACCTCTTTGCCGGCCACCATCATCAGGTCGGCCAACTCATCGATGATAATAACAATCATCGGCAGTCGCTCCGTCCCCTCCTGCTTCTCGGCTGACTTGTTATAACCGTCGATATTACGCACCTTGGCATCGCTCATCAGCTGATAGCGGCGTTCCATCTCGTAGACGGCCCAGGCAAGCGCCTTGGCAGCCTTGTGCGGGTTGGTCACCACAGGCACCAACAGATGCGGAATATCATCGTAGACCGATAACTCCAGCATTTTAGGATCGACCAGAATCATACGCAGATCCTGCGGCGTGCAGGTCATCAGCATCGAGCAGATCATCGCATTGACCGCCACCGACTTACCGGAACCGGTTGTACCGGCCACCAGCAGATGCGGCATTTTGGCAAGGTCCGCCACCACCGGCTGACCGGAGATATCCACGCCCATCGCCATCGGCAATTGCAGCTTCTTGTTGGCAAACTCGGTACTGGAAAGTACCTGATGCATGACTACCATTTCCCGTATCTCATTGGGAATTTCTATCCCGATCACACTCTTGCCGGGAATATTGCCAGCCACACGTACACTGATCGCCGACATGGAGCGAGCCAGATCGTCCTGCAGCGCCACAATGCGGTTGACCTTGGTACCGGGCGACGGTTCGAGTTCAAACTGGGTGACCACCGGCCCGGGTTGTACGGCTACAACCTTACCCTCCACCCGGTAGTCCAGCAGCTTCTTCTCCAGCATGCGGGCAACAGCCTGCAGTGTCTGCGGGTCCTGTTCGCGGTGCGTGCTTTCGCCACGATCAAACAGTGCCAGCGAAGGCAGCTTGAACCCGGAACCGGCCGGTTCATTGAAGGCCAGCTCTGTCTGTTGATCGACTTTAGCACGGCGGGAGACCTTGACCTTGGCAACCGACGCGACTTCCGCTTCGGACTCGGCAATATGTACAGGGCGTGTCGTACGTACCTTTTTGCGCTCCACACGCGCTTCAATACGATCCTTTCGCTCCGCTGCGCGGGTCAACATGCGCCTGACCTGCGCCAGCAACCAGGAAAAAGCCGAACAGATCCACATATACAGCTGCTTGAGCAGCGCCATCAATGAGCAGTGCGTAGCGGTTACGCCCGCACTGAGCAGTAGTGCCGCCAGCAAGACATCGCGACCGACATCGCCCAGAGCAAGATCAACCGTCTGGCTCAGCATTGAGCCCAACGCCCCGCCGGAGCCGGCCGGTAAGGCCAGCAGATCCATGGCGCTGCCTGACGGCAGATGTGCGTGCAACAGCGCCGCTACAGCCAGGATAACCGGCAACCAGAACAGCGACGTCCAGCCGACCAGCCACGGCTTAATACCCCAGGCCATACGCGCGATGAGCACTGCCAGCAGCAGCACCCAGCCCCAGGCGGCATAACCGAAGAGCTGGTAGATAAAGTCGGCAATATAGGCCCCGGCAATACCGGCCAGATTGCTGGCTGCTACCTGTGTTTCGTGGTTCAATGACGGGTCATGCGGTGAAAAGCTGGCCATAGCCAGTACCATCACAATAACCACCCCGGCCATCAGCAATGCCAGAGACTCGCGCGCAAGCAGACGAACATTCAAAGGCACTAGATTGCTACCACCACAGGCAGAACCATCGGCCTGCGTCCCAGCCTGCGCTTGCACCAGCGGCGCAGAAACAGACGCACCTCTTCCTTGGTTGCATCCAGATCAGCCAGCAGCTCTTGATCCAGGCCGCCCATAAAGCTGGCCAGATCATGCGCTGCATCGGCCAGCACATCTTCACTGACACTTTCATGCAGTACACCGCGCGCTTCCAGCTCCGGCAGCGATAGCAGCGTACCCTCATGGCGACTGAATATGACCGTCGCCGAAATCATGCCATCTTCCGCCAGAAAGCGGCGATCACGCAGCACAAAGCCGTCGATCTCATCACGGCTCTCACCATCGACAAAAATTGCCCCTGCATGGAAGTCCGGCCCGGGCCTGATGCCTGCAGAGTCCAGCTCTACGGAGTGGCCGTTCTCGGCAATGATCGTACGCTCGAATGCGACACCGGTAGCCACAGCCAGATCGCGATGTTCCATCAGATTACGGAACTCCCCGTGTACAGGATAAAAATACTTCGGCCGGGTCAGCTGAATCATCATTTTCAACTCATGAGCCTGAGCATGGCCGGAGACATGCACCGACGCCTGACCGGCATGCAGAATGCGCGCACCGCGCCTGTAGATATGGTTGTAGAGGCCGGCAATCACCCGCTCATTGCCGGGAATATTACTGGATGAAAAGATCACCAGATCACCCTCTCCCAGCTTTACACCGGTAAAGCGGCCATGGGCAATACGTCCCACTGCCGCACGTGATTCGCCCTGCGAGCCGGTGGCAATAATCAACAACTGATGATCGGCGACACTCTGCGACTGTTTGATATCCACAAAGGTGCCGGCCGGAATATTCAGACGTTTCAGATCCTGGGCGATGCTCATATTGCGTTCCAGACTGCGTCCGGCAACCGATACACGGCGCCCGCAGGCAATGGCTGCATCCACGATCTGCTGGATACGGAACATATTGGAAGCAAATGTGGTTACCACCACCTTGCCCTTGCATTGCGACACAGCCTGTCTGATTGCCGGCCCCACAATACGCTCGGAGGGACCGCTACCCGAGCGCGTGGCATTGGTGGAGTCAGAGGCGAGTAGTACCACACCCTGATCTCCCAGTTGGGAGAAGCGGTGCAGTGCTGATGCGCGCCCGTCGATCGGTGCCGGATCGAATTTAAAATCGCCGGTATGAATAATCACACCCAGCACCGTATGAATAGCAACCGACACGGCATCCATAATCGAGTGTGTTACAGGCACCCCTTCCACCTGGAACGGACCGATGGGAATGGTCGTACCATCTTCGGGCAGGGCATGCAGATCACCCTTGTATTTGGTTTCAGACAGTTTTGACCTCACCAGCGCCAGCGTCACTTCCGTGCCATAGACCGGCAATTTCAGGCGCGGCAGCAGTATCGGTACACCGCCGATATGATCTTCATGACCATGCGTCAGGATCAACGCATGAATGTTAAGACCCAACTCGTCCAGAGCCGCAATATCCGGCACCACAATATCCACACCATGCTGCCCGGGCTCCGGAAACCCCATGCCGCAGTCAACAATCACCGCATCATCATCGACGGCATACACCATCATATTCTTGCCAAATTCTCCAACGCCACCGAACGGAAAACAGCGAAGTACCGGATCACTCATGTAAACTCCTTGTAAGGCCTTATCATTTCATTTGCTATACGGGATGCCGTGCGCCTTGTCACAGCTCACCCGTCAATCTTGTTTATGCCGCGCCGCGACTGCCCGGTTTAATCGCAGGCAGTCCGCCATCGGCGCATAATGGGCAGGTATCGGCAGCATAGGTCTCTACATCCAGACTCAGTGCTGTTGCATATGGCACATCAAAGCGCCCATCGACTCCCGGTGCCCGGTCGACCACGGCCAACACCTTCACCGGCACCCCGCCATGCTCGCGGACGACAGCCATGCACTCGCGCACTGAACCGCCCGTGGTAATCACATCCTCAACCACCAGTAGCCTGCTACCTGAAGGGATGGAGAAGCCGCGACGCAGTTGCATCTCGCCCTCCTTGCGTTCGGTAAACAGAAATGGCTTGTTCATTTGACGCGCCACTTCCTGGCCGATCACCAGTCCGCCGATGGCCGGAGCCACCACCATATCAATCGTCGAGGCATCCACCTTTTTGATCAGCTCACGAGCCAGTGCCGTGGCGTTTTCCAGGTCCATCAGCACCAGTGCCGATTGCAGATAGCGCGCAGAGTGGCGCCCACTGGATAGAATAAAGTGGCCATTGAGCAGCGCTCCGGCATTTTCATACATGGCCAACAATTCATTCTCGTTCATCATATCCCTCGTTTCCGGCCGGTTCTGACAGCCAAAGCCTAACCGCCGCAATATTTTGCGGCAGTGTAACAGGTTCACCCTTGTGGCAGAACCTTACACCTTGAATCAGGTATATTCGCTATTAATTTCTATTGCAGAATCAGCACGGAGAGGGTGGAAAAAGATCCGGCAAGGAAGGCTGATTAATCGTAGGTATAGCTCACCTGAGCATAGTAGCGTTGCGAAATTCTTGCAGCGTAGCCGACAATACTGTCGGTATTACTCTGGTAGGAGGCCTGCAGCATGTCCTGACCGATCAGGCTGATCTCCAGATTCTCAACCGGCTTCCAGGCCAGGCGCATATCCAGTCGGTGATAACCGTTAATATCACCCTCACGAAACGGACCGGTGAAATAGAGATTGGCATCGAACTCGATATTTTTCACCGGATTCAGCCCGACACCAAGATGGAACCGGTTGGCAGGATCCTGCCCCTTGTTCGAGCGTACGGTCCAGATGGTTTCACCATCCTTGACCGGGTAATCGGTGTAAACCTGATGCAGATAGGTATAGGAGCCCTTCAGCGTCAGCCACTGCCATGGATTGTAGCGGAAGTTGGCCTCAAAACCGTCGCCTTCGCCATTCAATACATTGGTCAGATATTCCGGGATGACACCGCTAATAATATAGGGATTGGTAGCACTGCGATCCTGCCATGTATCCAGCACACCTTTATAGCGAATCTTGAAGGCAGTCAGCTCAATAAGGCTCTCCTCCACCGGGCGCAGGCGGGCTCCGACTTCATAGGAGAGCACTTTTTCTGTCTTGGCCACACCCGAACCAACCTGCCTGACCAGCTTGCCGGCTGACCTTCTCAGGTTCCACTGCAGTCCGTTCTCCATATCATTGGGCGTACGTGCCGCCTCTGATGCAGAGATCCAGAGTGCCCAGCTCTCATCGGAGACAATGGCGCGGGCGCTGGGCTGGTAGACCCAACTGGTGTAGGAGTTGCGCTCCATTTTCAAGCCGCCGATAATACGAAACTGGCCGTCAAACAGTCGCAGTTCATCATTGACAAAGAAAGAGGTCAGCTTGGTGGTGCGACTGGGCAGTTTAAACTGCGGCGTATCGCTCACATGCGTCCGCAAACGGCGGATATTGGTACCCAGAGATATATTCTGACGCAGCAGATCGTTAAAATCGATCTGGAAATCACCGTCAAAAGTTTCCTTCTGCTCGCGCGTGACCTGCGTGTGCAGTTTATACTGATCGTAAAATAACTGCCCCTTGAACAGGATATCCGGCATCAGGGCTGTCTCCAGCCGGAGCACCAGATTCTTGCCATTGAAACCGTTGTTACCGATATACTCCTGGGCTAATTGAGCCGGTATGCTGACATCCGGCATCCAGTAACCTGATAGGCATCACCATGCAGTGTCACTCTGGTCGATCTGTCCGCACCCCAGTCGAGTCGGAAGCCCTGTTGATTCATACGTCTGAAATCCGGCGTATTTTCACCCTTGCGGTAGAGTGAGGGGTGTGCCGCTCCGCCCTGCGTTGGGAGCCCGCCACCACGCAACTCATTCATGGCATAGAACCTGTAATCCATGTTGCCGGCATGCGAACCGAAGCTGATATTACCGAAACCCTTGTCTGCTGTGCCGCCGCCGCCGGTGATACGCAATCCCTGCGATGCACCTGCACTTTTGGTGATGATATTGATCACGCCATTAACAGCATTGGAACCCCAGATAGCACCGCCCGGTCCGCGTACGATCTCAATGCGCTCAATATCTTCAAGCGGGTAGTTCTGAGCCACCCACCAGACACCGGAAAAGGTGGTCGTATAAATCGGCCGCCCATCAACCATAACCAGCAGCAGATCTGTGAAAAAATCTGTCTGTCCGCGAATGCCGATCTGAAACTGGTTCATATTCGACTGTGACACCTGCAGTCCCGGCGCAAGCCTCAGCGCATCGGGAATACTTCTGGCTCCCGAACGGCGAATATCGTCGCTGCTGATCACGAATACGGCACCAGCCGTACCCATATACTTCTCTTCATGCTTGGAGAGAGTCGTCACCTTGACGTTGACCAGCTCATCAATACTCATGGAGAGCAGATCATCCGGGGAGTAGCGATCCGCAGCCAAAGCCGGCAAGCAGAGCCCGGGCACAAGCAGCAGTAAAAACAAAAACCTTGAGCACACTGAACTGTTACTTAAATACATCCCTCTCCCCACTGCGTTGTAACCAGACCACATATCCCAGCAAGTTCCACGCCAAAACAGACAACCATAGCCATGCAGAGAACAGAAGCTACCTGGCGATGATTACCTTCTGCAGCATTTCACTGAGTGTGTGTAGCGTAAACGGCTTCTGCAAGAAGCCACATGGCTTATCCGCATCAAACATGACGGCAACGCTTTCATGGCTGTAGCCACTGCAGATAAATACCGGCAGTGATGCATTCAGCCCGTGCAACAGCCCCAGTGCCTCTTTGCCATCCATAACGGGCATGGTCAGGTCCAGCAGTACGACATCGATCTGCTGCGCGTGCTCGCGATAGGTCTCTACGCCCTCTCTGCCGTTCGCTGCCAGCAACACCTTGCAATCCAGCTTTTTCAACAACCGCTCCACCACCGTTCTGACCATAAGCTCGTCATCAATCACCAGTACCGTGCAGGCAATATGCGTCTCTTTAACCGGCTCATCTATGCTTTTAACGGGGATCGGATCCCCTATATCGCTGGCCGGCAGCAGCACCGTAAAGCGCGTCCCCTGACCCGGTTTACTGTTAACCTGAAGCGTTCCGCCATGTGAGCGTACAATACCGAGCACGGCACTCATGCCGAGCCCGCGGCCGGTGAACTTGGTGGTGAAAAACGGATCGAACAGCTTTGCTTTTGTTGCGGCATCCATGCCTGAGCCGTCG
>PFXI01000041.1:45286-64615 GCA_002791575.1 Zetaproteobacteria bacterium CG_4_9_14_3_um_filter_54_145
CTCCAGCTCTTTGTTGCCGGCTTGTATAGCGGCTGTAGTAATCGTAATGCCACCCGCTTTTGCATCTCCGATGCTTTCAGCAGCATTGGTCACCAGATTCATGATAATCTGCTGCATCTGGGTTTTATCCGCATGCACAGCCGGCAGTGCATTGGCCAGATCCAGCGTCAGCGAAATATTTTTAGGCACGGATACATCGATAAGCTGCAGCTCTTCTTCAACCAGCACCGTCATATTCACATCGCTTTTCAGACAGATCCCCTGCCCCGAATAGGCCAGCATCTGTTTGCACAGGTCTGCCGCCCGCGTCGAGCCACTTACAATATTTTTCAACTCCCGCCGGATGGGCAGGCCATCGGAAATATTCATTTCAGCCAATTCAGCATTACCCATGATGCCGGCGAGAATATTGTTAAAATCATGAGCAATACCGCCAGCCAATATGCCCAGAGACTCCAGCCGTTGGACATGAGCCATTTTTTCTTCCATCACCTGTTTCTGCTCTTCGTCCTTAACCAGCCGGGTGATATCACGCACCACCCCTTCCAGCCCGACAACCTTGCCCCGCGCATCGGTCGTCTGGCGAGCGGATAGTGAACCCCAGATGGTATGGCCGGCTTTATGCCTGAGCTGAATCTTATGATGGATCACCACACCATCCGAGCGGCTCAATGTTTCAGCCAGCTGCACAAATGCCTGTCCGTCGACCGACAGACTCCGGGCAGGCAGACCGGCAATTTCAGATGCATGATAACCCAACAGTGACAGTACCGAAGCAGAAGCCCATTGCACCGTACCATCCGCATCAATGCGGTAATAGGTATCAATCATATTATCCAGCGTCGACTGCAACCCATTTTTTGCCGTCTGCAACTCCGCCGTACGCCTGACAACCCGCTGCTCAAGCGCCTGATTATTTTTTGCCAGCAGCTGCTCAACACTTTTTTGCTCCGTGATATCCACAAAGGCGGCGAACAAGGCCTCTTCACCTTCAAATCGCATCACGCTCGCGGAGAGGGAGATCCAGAAAGAGGTACCATCGGCCTTGACCACTTCCAGCTCCTGCCCGTGCAACTCACCCTGCTGTTTCAGCTTCTCCATCAATCCCTGTCGCTGTTCCGGGAGCTGATAAAAATCGAGAACATTAAACTGTGACTCATTATTGATATCCACACCAAATAACTTCGCAGCCGTCTGATTGTAAAACAGCACATGACCGTCGGTCAGGTGAGTAACAATCACCGACACCGGGGCCATCTCGACAATATTCCGGAAACGCTGCTCACTCTGCTGCAGCTGAATATTGCTCTCTTCGATTTTCCTGAAGCTGCTCTGCACCTCTGCAGCCATATCGTTAAAGCCGACCAGCAGCTCATCCGTTTCCCTGTTAAACGCAGGCCCCTCTGCACGCAACGTGTAATCGCGATCACGCCCCATCTGCCGCATCAGCTGTGCCAGAGAACTGATCGGCCCGGCAATTTTTTTCTGCAACCGGAATGCCAGCACAAAGCCAAGCACAAGGCAGCCGAACATCGTCATCACCACCGCCAGAATCCCGGCATTCCGGTTCTCTTTCAGGTGGTTAAGTCGTGACTCCAGGTAGATGACACCAACCGGCTTCTCTTTATGCGTAACAACTCTGTACAGGTGTAGCCTGCCATTGACATAGCGCGTGCTCTGGCTCTTGTGAAAAGCGATCGACTCAACACCGTCGCCAGAGTCACCAGCAAAACGGTAGGTATACAGCGGTTCGCCATCATAAGTAAACAGCTTCACTGCCGAGATATCCGAGTCAAAATGCATATTTTGCAACAACTCACCGGCCAGGCGACCGTCGCTGAACATCATCGCCGGCCTTGCCGCCGCACCGACAATATCAGCCTCAGCAACTAGCACGCGCTCTGCCTCTCTGGCAAGTAACAGCTGATTATATGCAACCCATGCTCCCCCCATAACAAGGACGGTAATGACAAGGGGCAGCATAAAGTAGCGCTGGAGTTGATGCTGGATAGAGGCAGAAACATTTCTATTCATGCTCCCTCCCGACAACTTCACCCAGAGCCAGCAGTTGCGCACTGATATAGAGACCGGCTTGCCTGACACGCTGCAGGTTGACAATAAAGGTGAGTTTTTTGTTGTGATATTTGATTTCTATCATACCGCCGTGACTGGCAAAGCCAGCAATATCTGAAATCGTGAGTACAGGACGCCCTGCAACAAGCTCAAGCAGACGACCATATTCACGCTCTTCTTTGCCGACAAACAGAACCGAAGCGTTGCGGATACAGCTGTCGCTCGGGCAGGAGGCGACAACAAGCCCCATCTCTCCGGCAACTGCCTTCTCTCCGATAGCCTGCATCGTTGCAAGTACTGCCGGATCACCCAGCACCTGCAGCTTAATGCCTGCAGCAGGCTTTGCCCCGGACTTTTCAGGCCAGTCGGTAAAACGAATAAAGTTAAAAATATAGACTGCTTCAAGGTCACTGACGCCGGCCTTTTCCGCAGCAGCGATAGTCGTGGCTGAGGCAGAAGCCAGCACTAAAAGAAGAAGGCTGTAGAGAAAACCAATAAAAAAATTATGCAGCCTGCTGTTACTCAAACACAAACCCTGATCAATACAACAGTGGCTGGAGACAGAAACAGCAGCGGGCGGGAATAGCCTTCACACAACAGCTTTTCACGGCATCCCTGCATCAGTGATTAGCGCACATCATACGACTGGATTCAGAAATAAGTAAACTACTGTCGGCTTTGAACATCACATCCCCGGGAACCATGTTCTTCACGGCTCGATGCTGACTATAGTTTATAAATCGATAAATGACCATGTGACATCGCGCTTACAAAATACGACCAATCCGGTTTGACCCGTACTGTGCTACTACTCGCGCAGAAGCTTACAGCGCGATGTCGAGCGCATAACATGAATGCCCGCAGACAGTACTTGCAGACGACGGGTAAGGGGCTATCAGTGCAAAATCAGTATTTCTGCACGTTGATATTCAGCGTCTGGATGCGATAGGCAATCTGACGCGGGGTCATATTCAGCATGCGTGCCGCTTTCGCCTGCACCCAGCCGGACTGCTCAAGCGCTGCAATCACACGTTCACGTTCATCCAGCTCCGGATCATCGAAATTGGCAGCAGCAGGTCTCTTTTTCGCAACACTCTGCATGCCCTGCGTATGCAGTCGTTCTTCGATGCCGGTCATGCTGATCACCTGCGGATCGATCGTGCCATCGCTGCACATCACAGCAGCGCGCTCCAGACAGTTTTCCAGCTCACGCACATTGCCCGGCCAGGTGTAGCGCATCAACACACGCAGAGCGCTGTCGGTCATCTCCAACTTGCGACCCTGTTTGCGGGCGATTTTATCAATCAGGAAGCGTGACAGATCCGGAATATCCTCTGCCCGCTCACGCAGCGATGGCAGATTAATCGGCATAACATTCAGGCGGTAGTAGAGATCTTCACGAAACGTGCCCTCTTCAACCTCCTGCTCCATATTTTTATTGGTCGCGGCCACTACGCGCACATCCACCTTCATCGTACGCGTGCCGCCCACACGCTCGAACTCACCCTCCTGCAATACGCGCAGCAGCTTGGCCTGAAAGGTACCACTGATCTCACCGATCTCGTCCAGGAAGATCGTACCACCATCGGCCTGCTCGAAACGGCCCTTGCGCTGGGATATCGCGCCGGTAAACGCCCCTTTCTCATGACCGAAGAGCTCCGATTCGAGCAGCGTATCCGGCAAGGCCGCACAATTGAGCTTGATAAAGGGGTCACCGGCTCGCGGTGAGTTGTAATGGATAGCGTTGGCAATCAGCTCCTTACCGGTGCCCGATTCGCCACGAATCAATACCGTGGTATTCCACTTCGACACCTGCTGAACCTGCTCGAATACACGCCGCATGACTTCGGTGTGTCCGACAATATTGTCAAAGCCGTAACTGACCTGTACCGCCTGACGCAGTTGATCACGTTCGCTGGTCAGTGCCTGCTTTTCATGCTCCACCTCCCAGGAGAGTCGCACACTCTGGGCGATCAGGTTGGCTACCATTTTCAGAAAACGGGACCGCTCATGTAAAAACATCATACGACTGGCTGCCGGCTGCGCGGCGATCACCCCGACCGGGTCCAGATGGCCGATAATTATCGGTTCGGCAATAAACGGCAGCGTCTGATCATAATAACCCAGTCGATCAAGGAACTCGGGCTCGCGATCAATACGCTCGATAATGATCGACTCTCCATTCTCCAGCATGGTGCCGATAATGCCTTCACCCGGTTGATAACTGACCTCGGCAGTCACCTCTGAATCCAGGCCATGGACCGCTTGCACGGCCATCTTGCCACTTTGCTGATCAAGCAGCGCAACCATACCACGCTCCATGCCGGTCTGATCGTTAAGCACATCCAGCACAGCATTCAGCGTTTCGTGCAGGTTTAGCGACTTGCTCAGCACCTTGCCGACCAGAAACAGTGCTTCCAGCTCAGCTTCGATCAGCGAGGCACGGTCGAGAAAACCCAATCCACCATTGATATCAGAGTAACTCATCCATGTTTCTCCGTATCAGCCACCGGGAACTGCAATCGCATACAGATGCCCCCGAGTATGCTGTTCTCCACCCACATCATACCACCATGCTCTCTGATCACACTCTGGCAGGTAGGCAGCCCCATACCGGCAGAACTCTCGCCTCGCTTGGTGGTAAAAAACGGCTCGAAGATATTGCGGCGCAACTCATCGGGGATACCCGGTCCGCTGTCACAGATATGTACCTTGATCATACCATCACACAGTTCGGTTTTCAGGCGCATTTCCCGATGTCCCCCCTCCACCTGAGTCATCGCATCCAGCGCATTATCCACCAGTTGCTTCAGCGCACCGCGCAGATGCCACTGTTGCCCTCTCAATGTAGGCAGCGCATCAAACTGCTGCCAGTCGATCACCACCCCCATTTCACGCACGCGCTCTTCAGAAAGTGCAACCACATCCCTGAGCAGTTCATTCAGATCAACATCTTCCGGGGCTTCGGAGAGAACGACCGGCTTGCTCGCCTCCAGCGTAGCCAGCGCCTTCCTGCCCGAATCCAGCGCCTGATCAAGTGCCTCCAGCATCGAATGACTGCAGCCACCCTTGTCTTCGCGCTGTTTGAACATATTGGTCACCGCGCTCAATACATTCACCGGCACCTGCAACTGGTAGGCGGCACCGGCAAGCGTCTCTCTGAGGCTCTGCACCACCTCCTGCTTGGCCAGAATCGTGCGCATGGTATTGCAGCGCACCGCATGCTCATGGGCCTTTAAGCCGGTAATTTCGCTGATGACAAGCAACAGGTGACGCGCCTTGTTGCGCTCAAAAAAGGATTCTGCCCGCTCATCACTCTCGTCAAACCAGATACCGGAGCAGGAGAACCAGCGCGGTTTTTTCTTGCCACCCTGATCAATAGCGACCTCCAGAGCAGTGAAATCTGTTCTCTTGCTCTGCGCCTGAGCAGAAACATCGATATGCAACTGCTCGAGTATCAGATGAGCAGGCTCCCTGTTCTTAAAATCAGCCAGCAGGGCCTTGTATTCGAGGTTATCCAGCTCTACCTGACCCTTATCGTTGAGCATGGCTATGGCCATCGGAGCAATATTGACCACAGATTCAATCAGCGTTTTCTGATTCAGCAGCTGCTGCTCCAGCCGGTGCAGTTCCGTCACATCCCGGTGCATACCCAGGTAGTGGGTCACCTCACCCTGATCATTGAGCACCGGCGCAATGGTCAGATCGGCCAGGTAGCGCGTACCATCCTTGCGGCGATTGACCAGCACACCCGACCAATTTTTCTTCTGCTGCAAGCGACTCCACAAGGCCTGATAGATCACGGCCGGTGTTTTTTTATCCGAAAGTAGTGATTGATTCTGACCCAGCAGCTCTACAGACGGGTAACCGGTCACCCGGGTAAAGGCTGGATTCACATAGATGATATTCGCCGCAAGATCGGTAATAGATGTCGCGATCGCCGACTGTTCGACAACCTGAAAATAGAGGCCACTAGGCAATCCGTTCAATATCATGGCTTTTCTAATGCAAGAGCTGTGCCGTAATCGAATAGTAGCAAATCCCTTGTCTCACAACACAACACCTGCGCGGTAAATTGTAGTGTTTACTACAATTATTCAATCCATGGATAAAAATTGTAGCAATCCCCACCGCCACTGAGCCGCCTACCCGATAGGCAAAGCACGGCCGGAACAGCCTAAAATATGATCTTTCAAAGCGTCCGGCCGGTTTCGTTGCCGATGGCACCGATCCTGCACAGAGAGCGGCATGATGCATCACAAGGAGATAGCGTGACTGATTTCATGCTGGTCATTATCGGTACGGCACTGGTCAACAATGTCGTACTGGTCAAATTCCTCGGGCTCTGCCCGTTCATGGGCGTTTCCAACAAACTGGATACGGCCATCAGCATGGGTTTTGCCACAACATTTGTACTGACACTGGCGGCAATCTCCAGCTGGTTGCTAGAGACATTCCTGCTGGAGCCGTTCGATCTGGGTTATCTGCGCATTATCTCGTTTATTCTGGTGATCGCAGCTGTCGTACAGTTCACCGAACTGTTTATCAAAAAACTCAGCCCGATGCTCTATCAGTTGCTCGGCATCTTCCTGCCACTGATCACCACCAACTGTGCGGTACTGGGCGTGGCCCTGCTCAGCGTGCAGGAGAAGAACGGTTTTTTCGACTCTGCCCTGTACGGCTTCGGCTCGGCCCTCGGTTTCACACTGGTCATGGTGCTGTTTGCCGGCCTGCGAGAGCGCCTGGCACTGTGCGATGTGCCGCGCAATTTTTCCGGAGCTCCGATCGGCTTTGTCGTGGCATCAATCCTGTCGCTGGCCTTTATGGGTTTTGCCGGTCTGACAGGTCACTAATCAGGTATCCAAGGAGGCACTTTATGATTGAAGGTATTGCCACACTGGCCACTCTCGGCTTCACGCTCGGACTCTTTCTGGCGCTTGCCGCCCGTTTTCTGAAAGTCGAAGCCGATCCGATTGTGGACGACATCACCGCCATGCTGCCCGGCTCCAACTGCGGCCAGTGCGGCTTTGCCGGCTGCGGACAGGCAGCCGAAGCGATGGCAGAAGGCACGGCAACACTGGATATCTGCCCACCGGGCGGCAAAGGCCTGATCGAAAATCTGGCTGCGCGTCTCGGTGTCGACTGGGATTTCAGCAACAGCACCACCAACACCGTACCCATGCTCGCCTATGTGCAGGAGGCCACCTGCATCGGCTGCACCCGCTGCTTCAAGGCCTGCCCGACCGATGCCATTATCGGCGCGCCCAAACAGATGCACTCCGTCATCGACAGTGCCTGCAACGGCTGCACGTTGTGCATCGATGTCTGCCCGACCGAGTGCCTGCAGATGGTCGAAGTGAAAACCACGCTGACAAACTGGCGCTGGAACAAGCCGTTGCCGCTCGCGCAACTGCCGCTGGCAGCCTGAGTCCCGTATGCCAAAATTAAGTATCCGCGGCGGTGTGCATCCGGACGAGCACAAGCTGACAAACGAGATCACCATTACACGTGTGCCCACGCCTGAACGGCTCTATCTGCCGCTCAAGCAGCATATCGGCGCCCCGGCTGCACCCGACAAGGTGATCCATGAGATCATCCACAAGGGGCAGATCATTGCCCGCGCCCAGGGCAGTGTATCGGCCAATATCCACGCCCCCTGCTCAGGATATGTCGAGCAGATTACCGATTGGGCCGCACCGCATCCCTCCGGGCTACCGACCAGAACCATGGTGCTGGTCAATGACGGCAGAGAGCTCAGGGATGATGTCTCGACACCGGTCAACCCGCTCTTTCTGCGTCCGGAAGTCATTGCCGAGCGCGTCAGCCAGGCCGGCATTGTCGGCCTTGGCGGTGCCACCTTCCCATCCGCTGTCAAACTGACGCTGGGGCAGAGCCGCAATACGCCGGTACTGATCATCAACGGCTGCGAATGCGAGCCCTATCTCACCTGTGATGATCGCCTGATGCAGGAGCGCACTCAGGCCGTGATGGACGGCATTCAACTGCTGGCACAGGCCCTCTACGGACCAGACACCATTATCGCCATCGAAAGAAACAAGCCCGAAGCGATCCGGCTGATGGAGATCGCCTGCAAGGATTTCGGCAATATACGGGTGATGGCCGTACCCACACGTTACCCGATGGGTTCGGAAAAGCAGCTGATCGAGTACATCACCGGCCGGCAGGTACCTGCCGGCAAACTCTCCGCCGATATCGGTGTGACACTGCATAATATCTCCACAGCCTACGCCATCAGCAATGCCGTGCGCCACGGCAAACCGCTAACCCACCGCATCGTCACGGTTGCCGGCGATGCCGTGAAACGACCGGGTAATTATGAGGTGCCGATCGGCATGCTGATCTCCGATCTGCTCGCCTTCTGCGGCCTGAAAGAGGAGCCGCAACGCATTCTGATGGGCGGCCCGATGATGGGGCAGGCACTGCCGCATGCCGAGATTCCGATCACCAAGGGCTGCAATGGCGTACTGGCGATGAGTCGCGCTGAAGTCAAAAACAGTACGGAGCACCCGTGCATCCGCTGTGCCTCCTGTGTGGATGCCTGTCCGATAGGGCTCTCTCCGCTGACCATGGCGGCCATGCTCAAAAAAGACAAACTCGATCAGGCTGTCGATATAGGACTTAAGGACTGCATCCTCTGCGGCTCCTGCTCATTTGCCTGCCCGTCTGCCATCCCGCTGGTCCACTATTTCAATTATGGCAAGGGCGAGCTGCTTATCCGCGGCCAGCAACAGCAAAAAGATGATGAGATCAAACGTCTGATTCAGGGCCGGCAGGTGCGCATGGCACAGCAGGAAAAAGAGAAGGAAGAGATGATCGCCAAACGCATGCAAGCCATCGCAAAAAGAAAGGCGGCTGAGAAAGCAGCCGCTGAACAAAACAGCGAAAAAGAGATCGCCTGATGATCAGACCACCCTCCTCCCCCCATATTGCCGGCAGATCCAGTGTGCCACTGGTGATGCTGCTGGTGCTGCTCTCACTGCTGCCCGGCACCATGCTCGGCATCTACCAGTTCGGCTGGCCTGCACTGTTTCTGTTTCTGATCACGATCGGCTCGGCCGTGCTGTTTGAGGCTATCTGCCTGAAAATCGCCGGCAAACCGGTACGCCTCTACTGCATGGATTTCTCCGCCCTGCTCACCGGCTGGCTGCTGGCCATGACATTGCCACCATGGGCACCGTGGTGGATCGGTGTACTGGGCAGCTTCTGCGCCATTGTCATCGGCAAGCAGATTTTCGGCGGTATCGGACAGAATCCGTTTAACCCGGCCATGCTGGCGCGTACCGTATTGCTGGTCTCCTTTCCGCTGGAGATGACCAGCTGGATTGCCCCGCGCCCGTTCGGTACAGCCGATGCTCCCGATGCCGCGGCCGGCTGGAGTATTACGGCCAATGGCATCCCCGATCTGGATGCCGTTACATCCGCCTCAAGCCTCGGCCATCTGCGTACCGAGCTTGGCCGCGGCGAGCTGTTGCCCGACATCCTATCCTCTACCTATGACCCGCTGGCTTCCGCCATCGGTACGATCAACGGCAGCCTCGGTGAAACCTCTGCAATCCTGTTTCTGCTCGGCGGCCTGTTCCTGCTCTACAAGCGCATCATCAGCTGGCACATACCGGTTGCCATTCTGACAACTGTCGCGGCCATGGCATCGATCTTCAGCCTGCACGATCCCGATCACTATGCAGGCCCGCTGTTTCATCTGCTCAATGGCGGCCTGATGCTGGGTGCCTTCTATATAGCCACCGATCCGGTCACATCTCCCGTATCCAATTTGGGAAAAATCATCTTCGGTATCGGGGCCGGACTACTGCTGTTTATTATCAGAACCTGGGGCAGCTACCCGGAAGGCATGGCCTTCTCCGTACTGTTGATGAATGCGGCCACCCCGCTGATTGACCACTACATCAAGCCGCGAATTTACGGCCACCCCGGCTCGCGCATCGGTCAGTTTTTCCGCAAGCTGAAAAAGGAAGGATGAGATGAGCGGCAGCGTCGATATCAAGCAGAAGATGGCCTACCACCCGCTACTACTCGGTGGTATTGCCCTGATTGCAGGTGCCATGCTGGTATTTGCCGATGCCGGCACGCGCGATCAGATCGCCGAGCGGCAGGCGGAGGATCTGCGCGCTTCGCTGACACAGGTAGTGGCCGATCACGAGCACGACAACAAGCTGCTCGAAGACACGGTCGTACTGCATGCGCCGCTGGAATTCAGCGACTATGAAAACGGCATCACCTTCTACCGCGCCCGCCTGCAGGGGAAAGTTGTCGCCGTCTCCTTTCAGGTTATCGCCATGGGTTACAGCGGCGCGATCAACATCATGATGAGCGTACGCAGCAACGGCTCGATTATGGGCGTGCGGGTGATTTCACACGCGGAGACACCTGGGCTCGGCGACAAAATCGAGGTAGCCAAGAGCACATGGATCGATCACTTCTCCGGCTTGTCGCTGGAAGAGCAGAGCAGCGCGCAGTGGGCGGTGAAAAAAGATGGCGGCGCTTTCGACCAGTTTAGCGGCGCAACCATCACGCCGCGCGCGGTTGTGCGCGCCGTGCACAAAGGGCTGCTCTACTTCAAGGCCCACCGTGCTGAAATCCTCGGGGAGGATGCGACAGATGACTGACTACAAACAGATCATGCGTGACGGTATCTGGGACAATAATGTGGTCATGGTGCAGATGCTGGCCCTCTGTCCGCTGCTGGCAGTAACCAGCACCGCCACCAACGGGCTCGGTATGGGGCTGGCGACAACGGCCGTGATGCTCACCTCCAATATCGTTGTATCGGCACTGCGCAATATTATCAGTCAGGAGGTGCGTATTCCGGTCTTCATTCTGCTGATTGCCACCATCGTCACCCTGATTGATCTGGGCATGAACGCCTTTATGCATGATCTGCACAAGGTGCTCGGCCTGTTCATTCCGCTGATTGTGACCAACTGCTGTATTCTTGCCCGCGCAGAATCCTTTGCCTCCAGACAATCGCTGCTCCCTTCTGCCATGGACGGGTTGATGATGGGAGCGGGCTTTACGCTGGCACTGGTCGTGCTCGGCGGCGTGCGTGAAATCATCGGTAGCGGCACGCTGTTTGCCAACGCCGCCCTGCTGCTCGGAGACAGCTTCTCCTTCCTCGATATGCAACTGCTCGATCACTATCGCGGATTTCTGCTGATGGTGCTTCCCTCGGGCGGCTTCCTGGCACTGGGCTTCCTGCTTGCCGGCAAAAGCTGGCTGGATCACCGTCAGGCGGATCGCGCGCTGGTTGCGGCAAAGGCTGCAAGGATTGCGGCGATTAACGCCATGGATGACGAGGATGATCTGGCAGGAGGTGACAGGACATGAACGTGAGTCTGGCCTTTGTTGAAGGCAGTAAACAGATCTGGCAAAAACTGGATATCCCTGAAGGTAGTACCATCAGACAGGTGATTCTGATTTCCGGTATTCTGGATGATATGCCGCATATTGATCTGGAGACACACAAGGTCGGTATCTACGGCAAAATCGCTGAGCTCACCGATACCCTCAAGGAGGGGGATCGGGTTGAGATCTACCGTCCGATTACCGCCGACCCCGCTACGGTAAAACGACGTAAAATTGTGGCCAATGACGACTGAGCCGTCGCTAGCCGCATAACATTAAAAACCACAAAGAGGAGTTTAACACATGAGTGTATTGGTAGGAAAACAGGCACCGGACTTTACCGCCGCCGCAGTACTGGCAGACGGCAGTATCAGAGAAGATTTCACCCTGTCCGAATTCAGGGGCAAGTACGTGGTACTGTTCTTTTATCCACTGGATTTCACCTTTGTCTGCCCGTCCGAGCTGATCGCCTTTGATCATCGTATCAAGGCATTCGAGGAGCGCGGCGTTCAGGTGATCGGCTGCTCGATCGATTCACAGTTTACCCACGCGGCCTGGCGCAATACCGCGGTCAATGAAGGCGGCATTGGTAGCGTGGCCTATCCGCTGGTAGCCGATGTGAAACATCAGATCTGTCAGGCCTATGATGTTGAATTTTCCGATGCAGGTGTTGCCTTCCGCGGCTCATTCCTGATTGATACAGAGGGCAAGGTGCGTCACCAGGTGGTCAATGATCTGCCACTGGGTCGCTCAGTCGACGAGATGCTGCGCATGGTCGATGCGCTGCAGTTCACCGAAGAGCATGGCGAAGTCTGCCCGGCCGGCTGGAACAAGGGCGACAAGGGCATGGTACCCGATGCCGACGGTGTGGCCTCATACCTCGCCGCCAACGCCGACAAGCTCTAAGCTTTTCCCATCAAGCAATGCAAAGGGGCCGGATTTCCGGTCCCTTAACCCTCACCTGCACAGATAGTTTTACCGCTGATACGTCACACTGAATACGCGTTCGTGAGGGGTGGCTTTCAGCGTAATCACTTCGCCCAACGCGTAGACTCAGTCGCCATCCTTGCTGCAAACCTGATTACGCCCGGCGCCTTTAGCCGCATACAAGGCTTTATCCGCACGTTTGAGCAGGTCATCTACCAGCATATCCGCAACTTCAAAACAGGTAACGCCGATTGAGACTGTAAAGTGAACGGATCTGTCCTTCGGCTCCAATAGAACCTCCGCGTCGGCAATGGCCAGTCGCAGGCGCTCAGCCACTTCCATCGCACGCTCACCCCGGGTTTCCGGCAACATGATGGCAAACTCTTCGCCGCCGATACGCCCCGGAAAGTCGATCTCGCGCAGGGTGCGCATGCAGACCTCGCTCAATTTCTGTAACACCCGATCCCCGATATGGTGACCGTAGCTGTCGTTAAACAACTTGAAATGATCCACATCCAGCATCAGCAGCGAAAACTGTTTGCCATGGCGTTTGGCGCGGGCAAGTTCCAGCTCCGCCAGCTCGAAAAAATAACGCCTGTTATGGAGTCCGGTCAGCATATCTGTGTGTGCCTGGCTTTCCAGTTGCCGCTCCAGTTGTTTGCGCTCGGTAATGTCACGGTCGATTCCGCAGTAGCCCCTGAACGTGCCATCGGCATCAAAAACAGGCGTACCGCTGGTTTCCATGATGACCTCGTGTCCATCCTTGTGCAGTGTAATGTTAACCAGATCTTTCAGGTGGCGCCTCTCCACGACCGCCAAACCAAAGATCCCCGCCACTCTCGCCGCTTCGGCGACCGGCATCAGCTCAAGTGGCGACTTGCCAATCAACTCTGCAGGCTCATAACCCAGCATATCCTTAATATTGGGGCTGCAGTATGTATAACGCCCCTGCTCATCCACCTCCCATACCCAGTCCGACACCGACTCGACCAGGTTGCGAAAGCGCTTCTCGCTCGCTGCCATGGCTTCAGCCGCCAGCTTGCGCTCGGTAATATCGCGGACGATGCAGAACAGGTAGGCCTTGTCGGTTTCGATCATTTTTGCACTGACTTCCACTGGGAAGGTCGACCCGTCCTTTCGCCGATGCAGGCTGTCGAATCGCGCGCCGCCCACTTGTCTAAGCTGCTGCTCTAGCAGATTCGAGGTTAACTCACTGAAATTCGGATCAATGTCGAAAATATGCATGCAAAGCAGCTCTTTGCGGCTGTAACCCAACTCGCGGCACTCTGTGTCATTTACATCCAGAAAACGAAAGCTCACCGGATCAATCACTTCGATGGCATCACTGGAGTTATCGAGCAACGTGCTCAACAGCTTAATTTCCTGCTCGACTCGGCTGCGTGCCTGCTCGGATGCTTCGAGGGTAGCCCGATGATCGGCAGCCTGGCGGGCGCAACGCGCCTCTGCCTCAACCAGAGCGCGTTGAGTGGCTTCCAGTTGCTGCTGCAGCTTTTCCAGTACGTCACCCATCGACTCGCCCCATTGTTTTGACAGCATACATAGGATGCAAGTAGCTAACTATACGTGTTTTTTTCGTTTTGAATACATACCGGTAAGGTGAACTGTGAGACCGGGCCTAAGAGTCTACCCTTATAAAACAGAAATACTTGAAGCGCCAGGATCAACCCCGGGGACCAACATCAGATCAAAAACGGCGTTTTGTCTGAAGATCGAATCAGCTGCTGTCAGATGGGAAGCGCATCGTGAATTTTGCAGATCAGACTGCCGATCAGCCGTACTTTCGGCGGCGCCAGTGCAAGATTCACATAGTCGCTGACGGCTCTGGCCGGATCGGGTTCAGCCGTCAGTACCACCCTGATCCCGCGCTCTTGCATCCTGTCGCTGAAACTCGCTCCGGCGCTGGCGCCGATCACCACACGGCATGCACCTAGCGGATGCGGTATTTCATCCCTGTAGTGATGGAAGACAAGCTCTCGCGGCAACGTGATCCGCGCCACTTCCCGCACCGCTGTATCAGCACCGGAACCTGCAACATTGAACACAATCCAGTCGGCACACTTTCCGATATGACCGGCAACGGTAAGCCCGTCCCTGCTGGCTACGGCAATCTGTATTGGCTGATCCCCGCTCTGTTCCGCTTCCTCACTCATCGCTTTGATGCCCTGCTGCCAGGCATACCCTGTTCTTGCCTCTGTTTTTCGCCTTATACATCGCCTCATCGGCCAGATGTACGAGTTTATCCACATCATCATCGCCCTTACGGTAAGCGGCCAAACCGATACTTGCTGTCACCGTACGCTCGCCGAGAGCCGGAATATTGTGGTGGATTTGGCGGATATCCTCCAACAGGCGCAAGCACAGCCCGTGCGCATCATCCAGCGTTGTTTCAGGGATCAGCAAACAGAACTCTTCGCCGCCCCAGCATGCCGGCAGATCGAGGTGGCGTGAGCACTTCTTCAGCACACGCCCAAGTTGCGCGAGCACTTCATCGCCAACCGCATGGCCATAAGTATCATTAATCGATTTGAAATCATCGATATCGAGCAGCAGCAGTGACAATGGGTGATCATAGCGCTGGCAACGTTCAATTTCTGCTTGCGCCACCTCCACCAGATGACGCCGGTTTGAAATACCGGTTAACGGATCGGTTGTCGCGCGCAGCTTGAGCTCATCGAGCAGGCGCATCTGCACCGATATATCACGCACAATAGCGGTGAACTCCATCTGCCCGTGTACATCAATTTTTGCGATCGCTACTTCAGCTGCAAACTCGCTGCCATCACTGCGTAAACCGGTCACTTCCGCCCGCGTCTCCATTGCGCGTGATTTCACCTGGGAATGACCGAAATTGTGAATATGCCCGGTATGCTGGGGCCGGGAGCGCTGCGGCATCAGCTGATCAATGGCTTTGCCAACCACCCCTTCCCGATCATATCCGAACAGTTTTTCAGCCGCCTGATTAAAAGTTTTGATCGCGTGGTTCTGATCGATAGAGATAATCGCATCATGCGCTGAATCGACAATGGCCTTCAAACGGGAACTGACAATATCCAGCTCCTCTGCCAGCAATTTCTCATGCGTAATATCAACACTGGTGGCCAGCACGCGGGCAAATTGCGTTTCATCAGCCCCAAAAACGGGAACCATACGCACCCGGTACCAGCATGTTTCACCGTTCACCTGCAGCTGCAACTCATTATCCACCGATGCATTCAGATCCAGACAGGCCTGAAACTGCTGATGGTAATGTTTCTGGATGTAGGCGGGTAGAAATTCATCGATGGCGCAACCGACATCCGGCTCGTGACCGACAGCATACATGGCCCGGTAAATAGCATTGGTACTGACCAGCCGCAACGCATCTTCAGCATCAACTTCAAATACGATAATACCGGCTCCGACCGCCTCAAAAAACTGCGCCGTATCAGCCGGATCGGCTATAGCAAGATCGATCATGCATCCCTCCCAATGATCATTTATTGTTCAGGTGCAAGTGACCCGGCATCATGAACCTGTAAGGCATCAAACAAGACAGTCTTTGTGGGCGCAACTGCTCTCCCTGTCAGCGGGAGCCCTCTTTTTCCTGCATATCTGCCGGATCTGACTATCAACAGCCCGCCTTATTGCAGGATGAATAAAGGTATAAAAAAAACTTAATGCGCGCTGCGGTTTCTGACTAAGCAGCCACTGCCGGTTCAACAACAGGAAAATAGATATGAAAGGCCGTCCCCTCCTGCTCCTTGCTCTCCACTTCGATCTCTCCGCCATGTGATTTAACGGCGCCTAGGCCATCGACAAACCCAGTCCCGTTCCATGCCCGACGGCCTTGGTAGTGAAAAACGGTTCGAAAATAGTATTGAGGTTGCTCTCAGGGATCCCCTTGCCGTTATCAATAATGGAGAGTCGCGCCAGCTGATCCGTTTTGAGCCCCGGGTATTTGCTGCGGAACGCCTCATCCGCCGCAAATAGCGACAGCGAACAGGTGATTTCAGGCTGCTCCACATCGAGCAGTGCATCGCGGGCATTGTTTGTCATATTGATAACAAGTTGTTGAATCTGTGTTTTATTACCATTGATATATAACTCATCACTGCAAATCCTGCTGTTGCAGGCGATTCGCCGGGGGATAGAAACCTTGGCCAGCTTGAATGTCTTGTCGCTGTATTGGGTCAGTGAAAAGGTCTCCTGCTCAATATCATCTGTTCTGGCCAGGGTAAGCAACTGCTTGATCATCTCAGAGGCGTGATCGGCAAGTTCTTCAGCTTTAAGCAGCTTCTCAATAGCTTCCGGACTGTTATTTACCTTCCTCTTAGCCAGATAGAGGTTGCCGGCAATGCCTGCCAGCATGTTATTGAAATCATGTGCGATGCCACCGACAAGGGTACCTATCGCCTCCATCTTCTGCGCCTGCATAAACTGCTTTTCCAGCTCGATGATCTTCTCTTTGGCCATGATGGTTTCATCCATCAACAGGGTAACAACACCTACAACTTGAATAAAAAAGACAATGATGACAATAGAGATAATCAGGTTCATATCCGACGCTACAGGAGTGAGTGGCACGGCCGCAGCAACCAGTGTGGCACTGCCCATAGCGATAAAGTGCATCAGGGCAATGCCGCCGCCCATCAGGATCGCAGCGAGCAGCCGCGTCACCGTATCACTACACAATGGGGTGGGCTTCATCTGCGCAAACAGTGATAGTGCACAGAAAGATGTGAACACCGCCGCCATGCCGGAAAACAGTACGGCTTCTGGCTGCGCGTAAATCACCTCGGGCACTTTCATCGCAGCCATGCCGATATAATGTATTGATGTAGCACCCACTCCGAGCAGCAGGCTGGCTGCTGCTGTCACTGCCCTGCTGCCTGCGCCTCTGTTCATCAACAGAAATGCCAGCGATGAGCAGATGATGGCCACCAGCAACGACAGAGCTGTGATGCTGAACGCGTAGCTGATCTGAAATGGCGCCTCCATGGCAAGCATGGCAATAAAGTGCATCGACCAGATGCCACTACCCATGGAGAGGCCGCAGCCGATGATCCAGAGCAGCCGGTAGGCTGTGCTGCGGGCCGTAGCCATGCGGCCGGCTGTTGCAAAAGAAACATAAGATGAGGCCACTGCCATCACTACAGACAGTAGAACCAGCCCCGCAGAATATTTCACCGGTTCAAATCAACCACTATGCGCTGCGAACAGACTTCTGATCCACTGCTTCTGAGCCGCACGACGACGCGGCTCATTCAGATGCTGACGAATCGACATATCCGCCTCGACAAGCGGCGCAATACCGGCCGCATGAATGCGGTCGCAGCGCAGCAAATGCAGGCCGATGGGCGACTCGATGATCTTGCTGATCTCGCCTTCGTTCATGGCAAACAACACGCTATCGAGTTCCGGGTAGAGTTTTCCCTGCGGTAGTTTGCCGAGCAGACCGCCTTCGAGTGCTGTCGGGCATTCCGAATGACGCATGGCCAGGTCGGCAAAATCATCCGGATTGTCGGCTAGTGCTTTGGCCAGCTTCTTCAGTCGTGCAAGCGCCACCTTCCTGCGATTTTCCGGGTACTCATCATTGATCGTAATCAGGATATGGCGTGCCTCGCGCAACTCAGGGCGATCAAATTTATCCCTGTTATCGTTATAAAAGGCTGCCACCTCGGCATCGCTGGCAACAGCGGCCTCATCCCCGACCAGATTCATGGTCTTCTCTACCTTCAGGCTGTTGGCCAGCGAATCGGTCAGTGTCGATTCGTTCATGCCGTTGCGGGCAAGGTTCTCAAGAAACTCGCGACGCTCGGGAAAACGCGACTCAACCTCGGCACGGGCATGGGTAATTTCCTCGTCGCTGACCACAACCGCTTCCGCTTCGCCGGATGCCAGAATCTTCTCCTGCAGCAGACTCTCCTTCTCAGCCAGTGCGACAGCCTCCTGCCACTGCGGGGGTTCCAGCTCCGATGGTGTTTTGCCAAATAACTGGGCTGCTGCATTAAGCAACAGGTAAGCATCCACTGCATCAACCATCAACCGCCTCCTGTTCCGCCAATTTCTGTTTCTGCAACTCATTGAGATTCTCCGGATCAATGGCCAGTGCCGTTTCCGGCACCTGCAGCGTGCGACCGGGAAAGCGCACCTCGTAGGCCACGCCGCCCGGTGCGTCGCGCAACACCTTCTCAATCTCGCCGCCTGCACCAGCTGCCGCGATCACCTCACCACCTATGGCCAGCGACACTCTGGCGATGACCCGATCGCGATACTCAAACTCGCTCTCCACCCAGTGATCGTCAGCCGCCAGCAGCTCCTCCTCGCGGCAGCCGATCACACGGTCCTGGTCGATAAAGTGCACCGTATAAATGATCTGATCCTGCAGAAAGGTGCCGACATCGCGTACATGGCCGGTACTGCCGCGACGCACCAGCAACTGTCCTGTTTCCAGCCCCGGATAGGTGCCGTCGTTGCGCACATTACGCGTCACACGCACCTCATCGCCATAATCAAAGCGCGGACGCATATCAACTGCCCAGCAGCTGTTCCACAGAAACAAAACCGGTCTGCGGCTCATTCATCTTGAATATCTTCAGCACTTTTTCCGCCTGCGCATCGGAGTCGACAAAATCGAGGTAGGCTTTATTCAGCAGCAGTTTATGGCGGGCATAACGTTCGGATGATGCCTGCTCGTTGAGATTCTCTTCTCTGGAGAGGTAGTCGTGAAAGCGCTGCAGGATATGCAGCCGATTGACATGCACCACACGCTGATCGAAGGCAATATCGAAATATTCGAGGAAATCCTCGGCACTGCTCAACTCTTCCATATCCTCATCAAAATCCTGTAAATCCTGCCACTGCTGTCCGGTCAAAGAAATGACAGCATGAAAAAGGTCTGAATTCCCAAGGGATGTGGTAGATTTGTAGTTACCAAACAGCAAATCT
>PFXI01000106.1 GCA_002791575.1 Zetaproteobacteria bacterium CG_4_9_14_3_um_filter_54_145
GTTGGCTTGCTTCGTCCGAAGCACGGGTTGCGGAACCACCATTATATCAATGGGTTAGGCGGGGCTCACCTCTTTTTATGAATTATTCAGGCTAAAGGAAACAGACCGGCAGCAGTTTCCAGTACCAGCGAAGGAAACCCGGTCACGCCCAGCCGGCGAGCCATCGCCATCTCCTGCTGTAGTTGCAATTCGGTTTCTACAGCATTCAGGTCACGCCTGAATTGTGTCGCATCAAGCCCAAGCCCGGCTGCACAGGCGACCAGCACATCATCATCGGATGGGTTGCGGGCTTGTTGATAGTACGCCTCTCCGATAGCGCGGATCATGGCCTCTGCCGCCTGCTGTTTTCTGGCGACGATGACCGCCCGGCAGGCAGGATATGTGGAGCGACGCGCAATGCACTGCTGCCAGAAAGCAAAGTTGAACACCGTACCGGGCACAACCCGCTCAATCCTGCGCCAGTGAGCCTGAATGGCCTGCTGCATGGATAGAGGCATCGGCAGATCACTATCCGCAGCCAGCCCGCCCAGCAGATCATGCACAGCGAGCGATGCAGGCAGTTGCGCCCGCAGCGCTCGCCACACAGGTTGGAATGCCCAGCACCAGCTGCACATCGGGTCATGGATGTAATAGAGCCGTGCCTGCGCCCTTACCGGCTTATCCTGCTGCATTATCCCTCTTCGTTGATTGTTACCGACAGCGTCAATCCTCATCCAGCTTCATGCGGATCAGCTCGCTGATGGAAAAAGGCTTGGAAATAATATCCATCGCCTGCAGCTCACTGCTTTGCACTGCCGCACTGAGCTTGTTGTAACCGGTGGCAAAGATCACTTTCACCTCCGGATTCGTTGAACGGATCTGTTTAAAGGCCTCAATGCCGCCCAACCTCGGCATAATCATATCCAGTAGCAGCAGGTCAATATCATGCCCGTGGCTGGCATACACCGCCACCGCTTCCAGACCATCGGTAGCCGATAACACACGATAACCGAGCCCCTCCAGCACCTCTTTACCCGTCTCAAGCACCATCGCGTTATCGTCCACCAGCAAAATCGTTTCGCCCTGGCCGTTGAGCACCTCTTCACTCTCCCTCAACTGTTTCTTACCCGCCTCAGCATTAACAAGCGGCAACCACACCTTAAAAACCGTACCCGCACCACCCTCTGCGGGCGTGGCATAAATCCAGCCACCGTAGGTCTTGACCGCTCCATAGACCATGGCAAGCCCCAGCCCGGTACCTTTGCCTTCAGGCTTTGTGGTAAAAAATGGCTCAAAAATATGTTCGCGTATATCGTCACTGATACCGCAACCATTATCCGCGACAGAAATACAGGCATACTCGCCCACCTTAAGCTGCTCCTGTCGGCTCAAGTTGGCCTCCACCACGGATTCTCGACTCAGACTCACCACAATCTCTGGTGACGCTACATGCTCAACTGCATCGCGGGCATTATTGAGCAGGTTCATCATCGCCTGCTGTAGCTGATTGATATCGGCGTGCACTTTTAAGCCGAGCTCATCAATATGTTGATGCAGGATGATATTCTCGGGTATCGAGATCCGGTGCAGCTTGATGAACTCCTTGAGAAACGGTGCGATCGACAACGTACTCATATTCACCACACCCTTGCGTGAAAAAGTGAGCAGTTGCTGGATGATGGCTGCTGCCGAAAATGCCAGCGTTTCAGCACTCTCTATTCTGGACTGCACCTCCGGCTCACGCGATCTCTGCCGTGCGAGATAGAGATTGCCGGTAATCCCTGCCAGCGAATTATTAAAGTCGTGCGCAATACCGCCGACCAGCGTACCGATTGCCTCCATCTTCTGCGACTGATGAAACTGTTTTTCCAGATCCTCATACTTCTTCAGGCTCTGCTGAATACCTACGTAATTGGTAATCTTCCCATCCACATCCTTCAATGGTGAAATGGTCACCAGCGCCGGATAGAGGGAGCCATCCTTGCGCTTGTCGATCACGCGCCCCTGCCACACCTTGCCACTGGAGATTCGCTGCCACATAGCGGCATAAAACACCCGCTCATGTTTGCCGCTATTGAGGATGCGCGGGTTTTTTCCGATCACCTCTTCGGCGCTGTAGCCGGTAATACGGCTGAAGGCGGAGTTGATGTACTCAATGGTGCCATTCGCATCGGTGATCACAACAGCTTCGCCTGCCTGCTCAATGGCCCGGGACATTTTCTTCAAGCGGCTTTCGATCTGCCTGCGCCCGGTAATGTCTTCACCCGAAGAGAGCACACCGACGATCTTCTCCCCCTCATAAAGCACGGTATTGCGGAAGGCTATCAGCCGCTCCTCACCGCTCTTCGTCAGCACGCTGTTTTCATAATATCGGCCCAGATCAACCTCACCAAGCATCACGCGACTGAAGAGCAGAGCCACTTCATCGTACTTGAGTGCCGGCAAGCAGGTATCGAACCAGTTACTGCCAACCAGTTCATGCTCCTGATAGCCGAGGATATTCAGCCCCTCCCTGTTGATCAGGGTCACCTTCCCCTGATCGTCGAGGACAAGCAGCATCACACCCGCCACATCCAGGTAGTTCTGTGCCAGATCACGCTCTTTTAATAACAGTGCATCCAGTGCTTTGCGGCTGGAGATATCCTCGATGGCCGCAATAAAGTATTTCGCTTCACCGCTTTCACCATGCACCAGCGATACGGTCAGGTGAATCCAGACTGTGGCTCCGCTCTTGTTGAAATAACGTTTTTCCAGCGTGTACGTTTCAATGCTTCCAGCCAGCATCTGTTCGACAAAGTGCATGTCTATATCCAGATCATCCGGATGCGTGATATCCTGAAAACGGTGGTTTAACAGCTCCTCTTCGGAGTAACCGACAATATCGCACAGGCGCTGGTTCACCCGCAGCCAGCTGCCATCCGGTGCCACGTGGGCAAGTCCGATCGCCGCCTCGGCAAAGGTGGCGGCAAAACGCTCTTCGCTCTGCCGCAGCTCGGCTGTCCTGCTGGCAATCTGCCGCCGCAACAGTACATTCCAGACAAAACCGATCAACAAGATCAGCAGCAGAACAGCGGCAATCATCATGACGTTTCTGATCACTGTACGGGATGCCGCGGCACGCGGATCGATTTGACCAAACCACTTGTCATAAATCCGGTCATATTCACCACTGGCCTTGACCAGCACCAGCCCCCGGTTCAGTTGCGCCAACAGTTGGGTATTCCCAGGGCAATCGCATTAAAATCATGAGCAGCCATTGGTTGCAAAAATGGTTATTTCGACAATAACAGATTAAATTTGGTTAAGACGGAG
>PFXI01000091.1 GCA_002791575.1 Zetaproteobacteria bacterium CG_4_9_14_3_um_filter_54_145
CGAATTAGTGATGAAACAATCGCCTCCACCAAAACGACAACCAACTGAAAATTTAAACCAACTGAGCCTGATCAATGTTTAACCGGACAGCAGTGTTTTCATAACTTAAAATATTGCTCCATTATCAACTCAATCAATGGCCCTTCTGAATGGACAGCCTTGGGGCGGTGTCAGTCATTGGATTTCTTCCCCCGTTTCAGTAACACGGGGGCCTACGGATACATGAGCCCCATCCCCCGAAGGTTTCACTATAGCTTAAATATGTGAGTCATGCATTTCTGGTGATTATCAGGTCAGTTCGTACCGGCTTCCATCCAGGCACGGCTCCCCATGCCGGACTCGAACTAAGAGGCACATCAACTGTCCGAAGTTGGCTGAGAACTGACGCCCACTGAAATACTGCAGTGTTCTGTATTCAATTATGACTGGGGCCGGTATGTGATATTGAGTTATTCGATGCCATTAATGACCAGGCTGAAAATGAAAAAGGAGCTGCGATTGCTCGCAACTCCTTTTCATGTGGTGGGCAGGGAGGGAATCGAACCCCCGACACGAGGATTTTCAGTCCTCTGCTCTACCGACTGAGCTACCTGCCCTCAGACACCCCTTTCGGGAGCGCGGATTATGGGAGAAAAGTTACCAGATGCAAGCGTGAATTTCGATTTCAGATATGAGCCTTTATACAGGCGCATTTGTATACCATCGCCAGCAGAGAAGGGCGGCGTAAGTCAGGGCAATAAGCCAGATCAGCACAATGGTGACGAGCACATGGCGGCGGTAGGGCGAGGCCATGGCCAGATTGTCTGATGCCTGCTGCTGGCAGGATTGCCACACTTCTGGCGGAATCAGCCTGATCACCAGCGCAATGCCCAGCGGTAGCAGCAGCAGGTCATCGAGATAGCCGATCACCGGAATGAAGTCCGGGATCAGATCAATCGGGCTGAGGATATAGGCGACAATGATCGCAATCAGAAACCTGGCGAGCGGGGAGACCTGCGGGTGGCGAGCGGCCAGATAGAGTGCATAGGTGTTCCGCTTTAACGATTCAGCCCATACTTTGAGTTGCTCTGTCCACCGCTTCACCGCTTGCGACTACAGGGTGAATACACCCGAGAAGGTTTGTGTGACAGGGCCTTCCAGTTTGATGTTTTTCGGGCAGCCGGAAACCGTAACGGTGCCGCCCGGCATCTCGATGGTCAGCGGGCGCACTTCACCTTCTGCAGACCAGATGGCGGCAGCTGTAGCGCAGGCACCGCTGCCGCATGCCAGTGTGCGACCTGCACCGCGCTCAATAATGTCGATATAGACATGACTGGCAATCTGACCGGTGACAATTTCGACATTGCGATCAGATGGAAAGGCTTCGGTCGCCTCAAAAAATACCCGGTGCAGATTGCCGATATCGATATCGACATGGGATTCTGTAGAGCCTGTGACGGTAGCCGCCCCCATATCAACGCAGATGCCGTTGATCGTGGTTTCGGCATAGACAATCCGGTCGCCCAGTGCAATGGAGACCATCTCCTTGCCCAGCAGCTGCATCAGTAACTGGCCTACGCAGCGCAGGCCGTTGCCGCAGTTGGCCGCCTTGGAACCATCGTTGTTGAAGATGCGCATGGCGGCATCGGCCGAATCGCTCTGCTCCAGCACCAGCAGCTGGTCGCAGCCGATACCGTATCGGCGCTCGGTAATCCGGCGCACCCATGCAGTAGTCAGCTCCGGCAATGTGCTGGTCAGGCCATTGAGTACGATGAAGTCGTTGCCCTGAGCCTGCATTTTGGTGAATGGCAGCGCCGTCATTTGCTGTGTTCAACTTCAACCGTGGTATAAACGCCGCCGCGCACATTGAATACGGCGGTGACTTTTATCCAGCGCGGATCGAGCAGCGCAATCAGGTCGTTGGCAATCATATTGGTGACCTGCTCGTGGAAGTGGCCTTCATCGCGGAAACTCCAGTAATAGAGCTTCAGCGATTTGAGTTCTACGCACTGCTGATCAGGCACATAATCGAGCTTGATCTCGGCAAAGTCGGGCTGGCCGGTTTTTGGGCAGAGGCAGGTGAATTCCGGCGAATCGATGCGGATGTGGTAGTCACGCTCCGGATTCGGGTTGTCGAATGTTTCCAGATGTTTAGTTGGCCGGTTGATGACGGCACCCAGTTTTTCACTCATGCTCGAACCTCAAAATGTTTGATGATGTCGGAATAGATCGCAGTCAGCGTAGCCAGCTCGCTTACAGCAACCTGCTCGTCGACCTGATGGATGGTGCTGTTGGTGGTGCCGAGCTCCGCAACCGGGATGCCGGCCGCCGCCAGGAAGCGGCCGTCGGATGTGCCGCCACCGGTATCACGCAGGGTATCAATGCCGGTTGCGCGTTGAATGCTGTCGCTGATCAGATCGAGGAAGTAGCCGTCCGGGGTGGAGAAGGCGGTGGCCACATGATCGAAATCGAGAGTGGTTTCGCAATCTGAACAGGCGCTTTCAATCATGGCTTTGATCTGCTCGAAGCTGTTGCCCGGATTGTAGCGGATGTCGATAAAGGCATCGCAGTGGCCGGGTATGACATTGGAGGCGCCGGTGCCGCCGCTGATATTGGTGATCTGGCAGGAGGTGCCCGGAAAACCGGCAGCAGCTTCTCCCCAGTCAATCGCTGCAATGCGCGTAAGTGCGGGTGCCGCGCGATGGATCGCATTGTCGGCATCCTGCGGGTAGGCCGAGTGGCCCTGCTTGCCATGGATGGTGGCGCGCACCTGAATGACGCCGCGGCGACCGCGACGGATGGTATCGCCCACAAGCTTGTCGCAGGATGGTTCACCGATAATAGCGGCATCGGGCAGTGATCCTTTGGCCTGCATGTACTCGACGATACGGATGGTGCCGTCGATAGAATCACCCTCCTCATCGGAGGTGATTAACAGCTGAATCGTCGGTAGCGGCGTGTAGTCGGCACAGAGCCCTGCAACAGCTGCAATCCAGCAGGCGATGGCACCTTTCATATCCTGTGCGCCGCGCCCATGCAGTATGCCGTCGATGATGCTCGCCGAGAAGGGGGCATGCTGCCACTGCTCAACGGGACCGGTCGGCACCACATCGGTATGGCCTGCAAAAGCGATTGTCCCCGGCAATTCACCGCCACGGGTGTAGATGCTGTTGGTGATGCCAGCAGTATCAACAGCTGTGCGTACGAAGCCGAGCGGGGCAAGCAGGGACTCCATATAATTCTGGCAGCCCCCGTCTTCAGGGGTAACGGATTCTCGTTGAATCAGTTTAACGGCAATGTTGGTTGCAATATCAGGCATGCGGCAACCCTAATCAAAAGCGGCTGCCGGTGGTACTCCTTATGCTATAGCGCTGCGCGCGGTGATCAAATGGCAAACTCGGCCCAGAGAGGGCGGTGATCGGCGATATGATATTTTACGGTACTGTTGAAGTAGGCTTCACTGACGGCCCATGCATCGGCAAAGAATGGTGCGCGGTCAAAGTCGAATACGCCGGCATTGCCGGTATGGGCCTGCTTCATGCCGCCGGTATGGAAGGCCAGTTGATCGTAATCCTTGTCGCCGGCCAGGTTGCTGCCCATGGTAGTTGAGTGTTTTGGCAGCAGCAGCCCCTTCTTTTTCAACGCCTTGTAGACATTGCTGCTGTTATCGCGCTTGGGCAGGTTCATGTCCCCCATGACGAGAATATTCTGTGCATATGAGCCGGCCGCCTTGTGGCGTTGATCCGCCCAGCGTGCCAGTGCATAAGCTTCCAGTGCCCGTCTGTCTTCATCATAGTAGGCGTGGCTGCCGAAATAGAGGTGGGCGGAAACTGCGGTGAAGGTGAGATTGCCGGCGGTAAAGGCCACGGCATAGGGGTTACGGTCAAAACCGTTGAATGCACCGGAGACTCCGGCCATGCGGATAAAACGATGATCGGCCGGAGGTACGGCTATTTCGGCCGCGAGTTCCAGCCGGATGACTTTGTTGCTGTCATAAAGAAATCCCGCCCGTTCATCATTACCGCCGATATCAGAGAGAATCACCTGGTAGTTTGCCGGCAGATGCGCCATCAGCGCCCGCAGGTCACCCAGTGTGTCAGCTATCTCCTGGACAGCCACCAGATCGAACCAGCTGATGATCTCGGCCATCAGGCAGAGGTCGTTATCGCTGCGCTGCTGCAAGCCGAAATTGGTCAGGTTCCAGGTGGCAGCCAGCAGTGTATCAGGCGACTTTTCAGGCACAGCCCTGCGCTTTTTTGTGCTTTGCAGGGCCAGCAGCTCTGTCTCGAGGGTATATGAAAAGGGTGGGTTTTCCGCTTCATGAGGGACCATGATAACGCTCCGTCTAACAGCTGGGAGGCTCAAGCCGCCACGGGCTGGAATGCATTCCTGATTGCAGTAAACGGATTATAGGCGGCAGTTCAAGGGGGTGCAAATCCCTGTGGTGCCCGCAGTGCTAGCAGGTGATTTCGATAAAACTTTCGCAGCGACGGGCAATATGCTCAAAAACAGGCTGTTTTTTTGCCAGCCTTTCAATGCGCCTGATGGTGGCTGCGGATACCTCTGTATACGCTTCCATGAATGTGGTTTTATCATCCTGTTTGCGCAGGTACAGCTTGCCGCGTACACCGGCACTTGCCTCTACCTCGTCCAGCCATTTCAACAGTGCCGGCTCTTGCGTATCGTCGGCATGATACCATATAAATGCATCAGGCATGACAGGCCTCCAGTATGTCGATGGTTACACCGTTGTTCAGGCTGAGTGGCGCTCCGGATTCAGCTGTTTCGATGGGCAGCAGGGCAATGCCTACACAGGCGCTCTCATGATCGATGGCTGCGCTTTTCAGCTCGCCGATGTTAACGCTCGTTTGAATCGGGCAGGGGATACTCTCCGGCAGCCCCTGCACGGCGACCCGATACAGCTTCTTTTTGATACCGCCGCGCCAGTGCATGCGGCTGGTAATCTCCTGACCGACATAACACCCTTTTGTGAACGAAACACCATCGAACTCGACCAGATTGGCATTGAGCGGGTGGATGCTTGCATCCCACTCGATACCGAAGCAGGGGAAGCCGCGTATGATGCTCATGGCTTCGAGCTCGGATGGGTCCACTTTATGGATATCCAGCTGCCGGATGGTATCAATCGGAGCGATAATCCAGTAACCGCGTGGCGACTCCGGCATAACCATGGCGAAGATATCGGCATCAGCACTGCGGCTGCAGCTCAGCCACTGCTGTTCCGGTTCATCCAGACCCAGCATGTCGAGTACGGAAGAGGCGTGCGCACCCTGCACCGAACAGATGGCAAGACTATCGACGATACCGGTGCGCAGTGTGTGGCCAAGGGCAAACTGGCGCATGCGTGCGACAGTTGCATCGGCGGCGCTGCCCGGGGTCAACAGCAGCAGTTCATTGTTGTGGCCTGCCAGCAGATAGAGCTCGCTGACCGCCTTGCCCTGTGGTGTCAGGATGGCACTATGGATGGCTGTCGCATCGGTCAGCAGGGCCATGTCCTGCGTGATCTGGCCCTGCAGGTAGTCGCGTAGCGTGGGTCCGGATGCTTTGAGTACCGACCAGCCTTTCTGTTCGGTCATGATGCAGTTGTTGAGCAGTAATTCGGCAGTCTCAGGGGTTAATACGGGCAGATTAATGGACATGAGCTCAATTCTAGGCTGGCAGGAGCGCTTGTGAAAGCATTGCCGTATCATGGGTATGGCATACCGCCGATGTCGCAGGCAGCAGCAGGGCGTTATGCTTCGACTATTGAGCTGGTTCGGGGTGGCATATGAGCAAACGGTTGAAATTATCCGGTAACAGGAAACGAAAGTTCGAGCAGTTGCTGGGGCTTGCAGGGCGTGCATTGCAGCATGGGAATATTGAATCGTGCGAGGCTGCCTGCGGACAGCTTGAGGTGTTATGCCCGGACCATGCGGATCTGTTGCACCTGCGCGGGTTGCTGGCTTTACAGCAAGGCTGTGGCGATGAGGCGCGACTGTTGCTGGAGCAGGCGGCGGCGGGTGCGCCTGCGCGGGCAGATATTATCGCCAGTCTCGGCAATAGCTGGTTGCAGGCGGGCGATATGGAGGCGGCGATGCGCTGTTACCGTCAGGGGCTGGCGCTGGATGAGGGTGATATTGCCACGCATCTGGGCATGGCCGGTGCCCTGATGGCGCAGGGGCAGCATGCAGCTGCACGTGACCTGCTGGAGCGGATCAGGAGGCGCAAGCCGGGTGACGCCATGGTGCGTATGGGGCTGTTTCAGGCCTGCCATGCGCTGAATTTATATGATGATGCGCGCAGCCATCTGGAGGCCGTGATTGCCCGCGATCCGGCCAATGCCGAGGCCCACTACGGTCTGGGGGTGCTGGCGCTGGAGCAGGGGCGCATCGATCAGGTGCGGCATCATATCCATCGTGCCCTTGAGGCAAACCCATACCATGCCGATGCCTGGATGGTGTTGGCTGATCTGCGTCGTTTCACGGCAGCAGATGATGAGGCGCAGGCGATGCAGCAGATCTATCAACATGCCCCACAGGGGAGTGAGCTGCGTATGAAGATGGCCTTTGCGCTGGCCAAGGTGAAAGATGATCTGGGCGATTATGCGGCAGCATTTCCTCTGCTGCAGGAGGCCAATGCGATCAGGCACAGTCACAGTGACTTTGATACGGCGGCGGCAGTTGCCGCACTGGCCGAGGTGATTTCGGCAGGGGGCATCGGTGAAGGGGCGGGTCGCGGGCATACGCCGTGCCTGTTTATCCTCGGCATGCCCCGCTCAGGCACGACCCTGATAGAGCAGATCCTGGCGGCGCATCCGGATGTGACGGCACTGGGTGAAAACGGCGCTCTGGCATCGGCTATTGCCGATATTGTCGGTGAAGGGCTCTCGCCCGCGGCGCTGAATGCGCTGCCTGTCGATCAGTGTGCCGCAATAGGTGCGCGCTATCTGGAACGGGTGGAACAGCTATCCGGGGGTGGCGCATGTTATTGCGATAAAACCCTGAGCCATATCAGCCTGGTTGGACTGATTCACCGGGCACTGCCGCAGGCCCGCTTTATTCATCTGCGCCGGAATCCGCTGGATACCTGCTTGTCCATCTATAAAAATAACCTGCAGGGTGCTGACTTCGGCTATGGCTGCGAGCTATCCGAGCTGGCGCAATATTATAGCGCTTACCGGCAGTTGATGGGCTACTGGCGAGATGCGCTGCCGGCAGCGCTATTCTACGAGCTGGAGTATGAGCGGCTGGTGGCGGCTCAGGAGCCGCAGACGCGAGCGCTGTTGCATGCCTGCGGTCTCGACTGGGATGAATTCTGCATGCATTTTCAGCAGGCAACCCATGCCGTACAGACGGCCAGCGCGGCGCAGGTGCGCCGGCCGCTCTCCGCGGCTGCGGTGGGCGTATGGCAGCACTATGCGCAGCAGCTGGCACCGCTGCTGCCCTTGCTGGAAGCAGATGCCGGATCCGCATGAAGCTGGACCGTGCCGGCGCAAGCCCGGGCATGGGCACCGATAGTGTATGCTGTTGGTCATCTGTGCAGGCAGCCTCGTCTCGCTGCTCAGGCAGGCGGAAGGCCCTGCGCGGCTTGATTCCCGTTTGTCGGCTGCTGTTTTTGACGGCGGGGCGTGAATTAACTGTCGAGCAGTATCTCTCTGGCGGCAGTGCAGTCGCGGGCAATCTGCTCGGCCAGATCGGCGTGGCCGGTAAATGTGCGATCTTCGCGGATGCGTTGTACAAACGATACATTCAGGCACTGCCCGTAGAGATCGGGTGAGTCATCCAGCAGGTGGGTCTCCAGCAACAGCGTGCGACCATTGAATGTGGGGCGATAGCCGAGATAGGCGGCGCCCAGCCAGCGCTGGTTGTCCGTGTTGGCGCGTACGGCATAGATGCCGACAGGAGGGTGGGCCAGATCCGCCACATCTATATTGGCAGTGGGGAAATTCATCTGGCGGCCACGTTTTTCACCATGCAGCACTTCACCGGCAATGGCGTAATCGCGGCCGAGCAGTTGTGCGGCCAGTTTGAAGTCGGCTGCTTCAACGGCCGAGCGGATGCGGGATGATGAGACAACAGAGCCGAGCATGGCAAAGGCGGCAGCTTCGGAAACGGTGAAGCCCGCTTTATCACCCAGTTTGCGCAGATCTTCCACATGACCCTGACGATCATGGCCGAAGGCGAAATCGTAGCCGACATGGATATGCCGGAATGCGAAGGTATCAAACAGCATCTGTGAAAATTTATCGGCCGACCACGCTGCCATCTCGCGGGTAAAATCAAGCAGCAGTACTGCATCGGCACCGGCCTGTTGCAGGTAGTGCAGGCGCTCATGCACATGGCAGAGGCGGCGCGGCGCTTCCCCGGGAAACAGTACGGCGCGCGGATGCGGTTCGAAGGTAACGACGATGGTCGGGCCGCCGACATTGAGAGCGTGACCACGCGTTTCGGCCAGTACCTGTTCGTGGCCCATGTGAACGCCGTCAAAGTTGCCTACGGTAATGGCGCCGCCCTTGAGCTCGTCCAGTGCCTTTGCATCTTCCCATGTGTGAATAATTCGCATCGGTGAAGCCTAGCGTGTCCGGCTGTTTCGTTCACGCAAAAGCGTTCAGGAGCAAGCGGTGCCGCCTGCCGCACGATGGCTGTTCGTGTGTGACAGCACCCGCAGCAGCAGGATCAGTATGCAGTCGCCCATGCCAGTGCATCGGCAGGTGAGAGAAATACCCGGCATCGATAGTGACATTGCAGCATGTATTCACAGAAGGCATTTGCTGTCGCAACCGATGTTGGTGAGTTGCGACTGATGATGGCAACGTTCAAAGGACTCTTGGTGTTGGATCTGAGGCGAATGATGCCGGTAAAATCCCGAACTTCGCCGGGCTCAAACGGTGTGTTGGTCGCGCCCGTGTAATCTTCAATGATGTAGCGCAGGTCATTGAACCGCGGGTGATCCTGAAGCGCAAGTGTTGCTTCCAGTACATCACACATCGAGAGCTCGCCGATATATTGCCGGTGAAGGCCACAGCCGTCATTTTGCCAGATGGTCTCAATGCTCACTGTTTGTCGCTCTGCTGTTGCTCATGGCAGCCAGAAGGTAATGCCATCATGGTGTAATCAGCAAGAAGCCGCGTGCATGCAAGGCTGTCAGGCCGGCCAGTATGAATCGAAGATCACAGGCATGCACCGCAGAGGAGGCGAAGGAAAAGCAAGGCAATATATGAGCTTGCTTATGATTCCGGGACGTGCTGTCGCGCATGCATATCCGGGTTTGTCCGAGACGAGCCGGTGATCATGCTCATACACTTCGTGCTTACTCTGCGTCCTTCGCGTCCTCTGTGGTGAAAATATTTTGATTCCGATCATTGGCAGCAGCGAGTAGTTACGAAAGAACAAGGCAATGAATCCTTCCCGCAAGTCCGCGAAGAACCATATTGTTAATCATCGGTGGTTCGCATTGCATACAAGCTGCCGCTGCCGCTGCTGCTGATGCATGGGGACAATCCGGATTTTTTACCATCAGATGATGGCGCTCGGCTTTTCCGGCCAGTGGCACTCTGCGGCGACCGCGCACTGGTGACAGTGCGGCTTGCGGGCCGTGCAGGTGTAGCGACCGTGCAGGATCAGCCAGTGATGGGCGTGTTGCATGAACTCGGCAGGAATGGCTTTGAGCAGGCCTTTTTCCACATCCAGTGGTGTCTTCCCCGGGGCCAGACCCGTGCGGTTGCCGACGCGGAAGATATGTGTATCTACCGCCATGGTCGCTTCACCGAAGAGTACATTCAGTACCACATTGGCTGTTTTTCTGCCCACACCGGGCAGTGCTTCGAGCGCCTTGCGGGTGTTGGGGACCTCTCCGTGATGCAACTCGACCAGCATCCGGCAGGTAGCCATCAGGTGCTTAGCCTTGCTGTTATACAGACCGAGGGTGCCGATATAGGTTTTTAATCTCTCCTCGCCCAGATCAAGGATGGCTTGTGGTGTGTTGGCAACGGGATAGAGCTTTGCCGTTGCCTTATTGACACCGACATCGGTGGACTGGGCCGAAAGCATGACAGCGGCCAGCAGTTCGAAGTCATTGTTGTAGTGGAGTTCGGTAACCGGTTCGGGATCGATTGATTGCAGGTGTTCAAAAAAGCGCCGGATTTCGGCGGCAGACATGCGGGCCATCAGTGGCTATTGATTGACTTCGTTGAGGGTGAGGGTGACCTGACGATCTATGATGTCACCGGCCGGATCAAGCACCTGTTCGACGAGGAATACGGTATCGCCGGTGATCTTTTCGATCTTGCCGTTATTTTTTCCCAGATAGTTGCCGCGGCGGATGATAAAGCCCTTGTTGGAGCTATCCTCGATCATGGCTACGCGCTCTCCGCCCATGCTGAAAATGGCGACCAGCTTCAGACTGCCCAGATCATAGCCTTCGAGAGCTTCCCGTTCCCGGTTAGACAGTTGCAGCTGATTCTCCAGCAGTGCATTTTTGCCGGTTGAACTTACCCGCGCCAGATAAGATGCAAACGGATCGCGCAGGTTGGCAAAATCAATGTCTGGCGCGGTAACCAGATGCTGCATGGCATCCGGCATTTCGCTCTCGGGCGCAGCATAAACCGCCGGCGACAGCGCCATGCAGATCATCAATCCTGTCAGTCGTTTCATCTTACCTCCCGGCCCATGCAGGTGAGACTCGCAACAGCCTATGCCGCGGCACGAGCAGAATCCATGCCACTTGCAAAGCAAATATTAGAGCAGAATCCATGCCAATTGCAAATGATGGCAGTAAACCGTCTTTATTGCCTGCCCGTACAGCTCTTGCATGGCGGGCCTTTGCCTCTCTCCGCTTTACCTTACCGCTGTCCCGAGGAGCCGAAGCCGCCGCTGCCGCGCACCGTTTCAGAGAGCGCGTCCACCGCATGAAAATCAGCTTGCACGAAGGGGGCGATGATCATCTGGGCAATGCGGTCACCGCGACTGACGGTGAAGGGTTGATCACCGAGGTTGATCAGAATAACACCGATCTCGCCGCGGTAATCGGCGTCGATCGTGCCCGGCGTGTTGAGCACGGTGATGCCCTGTTTCAGGGCAAGTCCCGAGCGCGGACGGATCTGGGCTTCGTAGTGATCCGGCAGCGCCATGGCAAAACCGGTTTTGATCAGCTTTCGCTCGCCCGGTTGCAGGGTGATATCTTCATCGATGGCTGCGCGCAGGTCGGCACCGGCGGCATGGCTGGTGGCGTAGAAGGGGAGATCCAGTCCCTCTCCATGCGGCAGTCGCATGATCTGAATGTTCGGCTTGTCACTATTCATCGGTCCAACCTCGTAATCTGATCGATAATGGCAGCGGCAAAGATATGTTTGCTGCCGGCATTGAGTTTTATTTCCTGGTCGCGGCTGATCCACCAGCCGCTGGCGCAGGAGGCGCCCATATTGCTGATGTCATTGGCAACGACAGCATCTACGTGTTTTGCCAGTAGCTTGGTGCGGCCGTTTTCAATATGTTTTTCTGCTTCTGCGGCAAAGGCGATAACCCTGACGGGGCGCGCATCCATACCGGCGACGGCTGCAATAATGTCCGGGTTGGCGATCAAATCGATCGACATGGACTGCGTGTCACCGCGTTTCATTTTGCCGGCAAGGGGTTCGGCAAAGCGGAAGTCGCTGACGGCAGCGGTACCGATAAACACATCGGTGTCACTGCCGGCCTGCAGGCAGGCAGCGAGCATCTGTAGCGCCGATTCGACAGCGATACGTTGAACCTGTGGATGGGTGGGTGGTGTGCCGGGGCCGGCAATCAGTGTCACTGTGGCGCCGAGTGCTGCAGCCTGTCCTGCCAGTAGTGCGCCGAGGGTGCCGGTGGCGCGATTGCTCAGCGTGCGTACGCCGTCCCATGCTTCCACCGTCGGGCCGGCATTGATCACCCATTGCTGGCCTTTCAGGGCATGGGTGGTCAGTAGCGGTAGCAGGGCATCATGGATCGATTCCGGCTCGCTCAGCCGCCCTGCACCTGTTTCGCCGCAGGCCAGATCACCCGTTGCCGGACCGACCAGCTGCATGCCGCGCGCCGTTAATGTCTCTACATTGCGCTGTGTCGCTTCGGCATGCCACATCGAGTGGTTCATGGCCGGAGCCAGTAGTACGGGTGCTTTGGCGACCAGCATGATTGTGCTGAGCAGATCATCAGCAATGCCGTGGGCCAGACGCGCCAGCAGGCCGGCGGTAGCCGGTGCAATAACAATCGCATCGGCCCAGCGGGCAAGCTGGATATGGCCGATGGTGCGCTCTCCCGTCAGGTCGAACAGATCATTATGCACGGCCTGGCCGGTCAGGGCCTCAAACGTCATCGGTGTGACAAACTCACAGGCGGAGCGGGTCATGACGCAGCGCACCTCGGCACCCCGCTTGATCAGCAGACGGGCCAGCTCCGCTACCCGGTAAACGGCAATGCCGCCACCGATACCGAGCAGGATATGCTTGCCGTTAAGCATGCAGCCGGCCGGGAACTGCCGGACTCACGATTGCAGTTCCTGCAAGGTATTGAGTACCTCTTCGACGTGGCCTTTGACAGTGACCTTGCGCCAGGCGCTGGCAATATCGCCTTCGGGGTTAATAATAAAGGTAGAGCGTTCGACGCCGAGAGATTGCTTGCCATAGTTCATTTTCATCTGGATGACATCAAAGGCGCGGCAGAGGGTTTCATCCGGATCGGAGATCAGCGGGAAGTTCAATGCCTGCTTTTCAATGAAGCCGGCATGCGATTTCACCGAGTCGCGCGAAACGCCGACAATGCATGCGCCGGCGGCGCTGAAATCAGGCATGGTATCACGGAATGCACATGACTCGGTAGTGCAGCCGGAGGTGTTGTCCTTGGGATAGAAATAGAGAATAACCCACTGCCCGGCCAGATCAGCCAGTTTCAGGCGTCCTTCCGGCCAGGTATCCAGTTCGATATCTGCCGGTGCCGGATCTCCGGGGTTAATGCTGTAATCGGTCATGAGTGCCTCCATTGCGTGTGGCGGAGGCTAGCACGGTTGAATTGAAAACAGAAAAGCATAGGCCACGGAGCAGGCAGAGGGTGGTGTGTATGGATAGTTGTACGGCAGAGCGGTGGCATGGCATGTTGCAGGCCTTCGGCACCGGCGGCGCTGAAAGGGTTTGTATATAGATCCCTGCTGGCTGGTGTTTGCGACCGGGTTTTTGTTAGTGTGCGCAGCATAGTATTAGTAAAGCAGGAGTTGTCCCCATGCAGCAGGAGTCTGTCCCCGTTACATTTCATTCGAAATCACTGCTGCTGGCCGAGCCACGCGGTTTTTGTGCCGGTGTGGATCGGGCTATCGAAATTGTTGAGCGGTCATTGGCCGTTTTTGGCGCACCCGTTTACGTGCGCCATGAGATCGTACATAACCGCTATGTTGTTCAGGACCTGCAGGCTAAGGGGGCGGTGTTTATCGAAGAGGTGGATGATGCCCCTGATGATGCGTTGCTGATCTTTTCCGCCCATGGTGTGAGTAAAGCGGTGCGTGAGCGTGCCGATGCCAGAGGGCTGCGCGTGATTGATGCAACCTGTCCGCTGGTGACCAAGGTGCATCTGGAGCTGCTACGCCATTATCAGCGCGGCGATCAGGTGATTCTGATCGGTCATGCCGGGCATCCGGAAGTAGAAGGCACCATGGGTCAGGCACCTGCAGGTGCGGTACTGCTGGTTGCTACGCCGGAAGATGTCGCGAACCTGCAGGTGAAGGACCCGGAAAGGTTGGCTTATGTCACGCAGACCACGCTCAGTGTCGATGATACCGCCGATGTGATTAGCGCCTTACGCAGCCGTTTCCCGAACCTGCAGGGGCCCAAGCGTGAGGATATCTGCTATGCCACCAGCAACAGGCAGGCGGCGACCAAGGAACTGGCAGGAGCCAGTGATGTGGTGCTGGTGATAGGTTCGAAAAATTCATCGAACTCCAATCGCCTGCGTGAAGTGGCCGAGAGATCCGGTTGTGACGCGTATCTGATTGATGGGCCGGATGATATTGATCCGGCATGGCTGGCACCGGATGCCCGTATCGGCATCACGGCCGGCGCATCGGCGCCGGAGGTGCTGGTGGAGAGTGTCATTACATGGCTGCAAGCCCGTGATTATGGCAAGGTGGAGCTGTTATCGGTAGGGCAGGAGAGTGTCACCTTTGGCCTGCCTGAAGCGCTGCGCCAGGAGCTGCCGGATTGATCCGTTATCATGCAGTCAGTTGTATTGCCACAGAGATGCCGTCGATAGCTATGCATTCCAAGATCTCGCTCCTGCTGCTAGCGTGCTGGCATGGCTGAATTAGAGAAAAAACTCACCGTGCTGCGTCAGGCGATTGATGCGGTAGATGATGAACTGCTGGAGTTGATCCGCAAGCGTGCCCGGTTGGCAGGGCTTGTCGGTGAAGCAAAGCAGGATAGCGCTGACGCACCGTTTTATGTGCCCAGCCGCGAAGCATCGATTATCCGGCGCATGCTGGCGCGCAATGCCGAGGCAGCGACCAGTGCTCATGAAAGCAAGATTCCGGATGAGGCGATTCACGGTATCTATCGCGAAATCATTGGCGCCTGTCTGGCACTGGAACATCCGATGACCATCGCCTACCTGGGGCCTGAGGGCACGTTTAGTCATACCGCAGCCAGCCGCCAGTTCGGCTCAACCGCCAAATACCTGCCCTGCAGCACGCTTGAGCAGGTATTCGATGAGGTGGAGGCGGGACGCGCGACTTACGGCGTGGTGCCGGTGGAAAATGCCTTTGAGGGTGCGGTGACGCCGACACTGGATCTGTTCGCCGATATGGAGCGCGATGTGTTTATCTGCGCCGAGGTGCAGCTCTCCATCCATCACCATCTGTTCACCTATGCCGAATCACTCTCCCAGATTGATGTGGTGATGTCGCATCCGCAACCGCTTGGCCAGTGCCGCGGCTGGCTGGCCGAACATCTGCCGGGTGCCCAGATGATGGAGGCTTCTTCCACCATTCGCGCCGCCCAGATTGTTGATGAGGCGAAAGCCAGCGCATCGCCTACGCTGGACTGGAACAGGTGCGCGGTGATTGGCCCCTATTCGATCGTGGATCGGGCCGGTTTGCCGCTATTGCAGCGCAATATTGAGGATTTCCACGACAATACCACCCGTTTCTTTGTTATTGGCCAGCATGACTCGCCGGCCTCCGGTCTGGACAAGACCTCGCTGGTAATGTCGATCCGCGATGAGCCGGGGGCGCTGCATCATCTGATCTCCTCCTTTGCCGATCGCGGTATCGGGCTTACCCGTATTGAATCGCGTCCGTCGAAAAAGAAGCTATGGGAATACGTCTTTTTTGCCGATATCCAGGGTCATCGTGATGACAGGGTGGTGGCCGAGGCCATTGGCGAGATCCAGAATAAACCGGGCGGATTTATCAAGGTGCTGGGTTCCTATCCGGTATCCAAGCCGCTGTAAGGAAACCGTATGAGCATCAACTGGCTGGCACGTACTGTGCCGCAAACAAGCGGGTTATACCCCTATGTGCCGGGTAAACCGGTAGAGACACTGCTGCGCGAAAAGGGACTCTCCCACGCCGTCAAGCTTGCCTCCAATGAAAATCCCTACGGTCCGTCACCGAAGGCAATGGCGGCAATGTGTGCTGCCGCTGCCGGGGTGCACCGTTATCCCGATGGTGATGCCAACCAGCTGAAAGAGGCGATTGCGGCTTTTCATCAGGTGCATCGCAATCAGGTGCTGCTCGGTAACGGCTCCAATGAAGTATTGGAGCTGCTGATCCGGGCCTTTGCGGGGGCGGGTAATGAGGTGGTTTTTTCACGCCGCGCATTTATTGTCTATGCACTGGCCGCTCAGGCTGCGGGGGCAATACCCGTTGCTGTAGCGGAGGCCGATGGCCTGAGCCACGATCTGGATGCGATGGCTGCTGCGGTGAATGAGCGGACCCGGGTAGTCTGCATTGCCAATCCGAATAACCCGACCGGTACCCTGCATGGTAATGATGCACTACAGAGATTTCTTGATCGCCTGCCGCGCGATGTCATCGTTATTATCGACGAGGCCTACTACGAGTTTGTCGCCGATCAACTGGGCGACTCTGTGCATGAGCTGTCGCATCCCGGGCTGGTGATCAGCCGTACCTTTTCCAAGGCCTATGGCCTGGCGGGATGCCGGGTCGGTTATGCCATTGCCGATGCCGGGATCACGGCACTGGTGAATCGCTATCGTGAGCCGTTCAATGTTAATCTGCTGGCGCAGGTTGCAGCCGTTGCTGCGCTGGACGATCAGCAATGGGTGCTGGCACGCGTGGCCGACAGCAATGCCGAGCGCACGCGGCTGGAGTCGGCTCTTGCGGCATGGGGTATCTCGGGCGGTGCGAGCTTCTGTAATTTCGTCCTGCTGCGCCATGAACAGAGTGGTGAAATTCTGCGCCGACTTGAGGATCGCGGTATTATCCCGCGTCCGCTTGCTCCTTATGGTATGGTGGATTATCTGCGTATTTCGGTGGGTACGGCTGCAGAGAACAGTGAGTGCTTACAGGCGCTGGAAGCGATCCTTGCGGATCTCGGGGCGTAGCCGGTGGCCGCTGGCGAACAACCATTGATTGGTCATCTGGTCATTGTCGGTGTCGGCCTGATCGGCGGCTCGGTGAGCCTTGCCCTGCAACGGGCCGGAGTTGTCGGGCGGGTGACAGGTGTCGGCCGCAGTCGCGAAAACCTTGAGCTGGCGCAACGGCTGGGCATTGTTGATGCATGGAGCCATGATGTGGCCGAGGCCGTTGTCGATGCCGATGTGGTGTTGCTGGCCGTGCCGATGAATGCCTATGCGTCGATTTTTTCAGCCATGGCGGCAACGCTGCCTGCGCATGCCGTGGTTACCGATGCGGGCAGTACCAAGCAGTCGGCAGTTGCCGCTGCAGCTCACTGCCTGCCAAAACCCGAGCGCTTTATCGCCGCGCATCCGATCGCCGGTACCGAGCAGTCCGGTGCAGGGGCGGCTTTTGCCGAGCTGTTTGATAAACGGTTGACCGTGGTTACGCCCGGGCCGGATTCGGATGCAGCAGCGCTGTTGCTGGTGCAGCAGTTGTGGGAGCAGACGGGTAGCCGCGTTGTTACGATGGATGCGGCAGAGCACGATGACTTTCTGGCATCTGTCAGCCACCTGCCGCATCTGGCCGCATTTGCGCTGGTCAATGCTGTAGGCAGACAGAAACGTGAAGGGCATGACCCGTTCAGCTTCGCCGCCGGTGGCTTCCGCGATTTTACCCGCATCGCTTCCTCCTCACCCGAGATGTGGCGGGATATAGCGCTGAGTAACCGCGATGCGCTGCTCAGGCAGCTGGATGCGTATCAGCAGGAGCTGGCCGGATTGCGCGCAGCCCTTGTGACTGGCGATGCCGACAGGCTGATGCATGAATTTTCTACCGCCAGAGCCGCACGCGAGACATGGCTGGCCAAACACGGAGATGGATTATAATGGAAATCGGCGGAACACTGATAGCAGGGCCGGCCAAAGGCCCGCTGAAGGGATCGATCACCGTTCCCGGTGACAAATCGATGTCACACCGCTCGGTGATGCTGGCTTCGCTGGCTGACGGCGTGACGGAAATTCACGGTTTTTTGCCCGGCGATGATAATGTTGCCACCGCACAGATGTTTATCGATATGGGTGTGCAGATCGACTGGCTCAATGATGAAAAAACGGCGCTGCGTGTCCATGGCGTCGGCCTGCACGGGTTGAGAAAGCCGGTGGCCATGCTCGATGCCGGCAATGCCGGCACCTGCGTGCGTTTAATGACCGGTATTCTGGCCGGCCAGCGTTTTGAGAGTACGGTGAGCGGAGATGCCAGCCTGTGCAAACGGCCGATGCGGCGCGTGGTTGATCCCGTGCGCAGTATGGGCGCAACGGTGAGTGGTAATGATGGCGGCAATCTGCTGCCGATCACCATTTCCGGTGGTAAACTGAAAGCGATTCATCATATTTCCGAGGTAGCCAGCGCGCAGGTGAAATCGTGTGTGCTGCTGGCCGGTCTCTATGCCGATGGCGTGACGCGGGTGCATGAGCCGAAACCGACGCGTGATCATACCGAGCGCATGCTGCCGCTGTTCGGCCAGCCGGTTGCGGTTGCTGATGACGGTACGATATCGATGACGCCGACCGACAGGCTGACAGCGCCAGAAGGTGTGGTTGATATCCCGGCCGACCCCTCATCGGCCTGTTTCTTTGCCGTGGCGGCAAGTCTTGTCGACGGCTCTGATGTGACACTGAAATCGATCGGTATCAATCCGCGCCGTGATGGCTGGCGCAGGGTGATGCATGCCATGGGCGCCTCGCTGACGCTGCTGAATCAGGCGACAGTCGGTGAAGAGCCGGTGGCTGATGTGCGGATCAGATCGGGCGGGCTGCATGGCATGGCTGTTGATCCGAATGATGTGCCCGATGCGATTGATGAGTTTCCGGTGATCTTTGCCGCCGCCTCCCTTGCCGATGGTGAGTTTGTACTGACCGATGCGGAGGAGTTGCGCGTCAAGGAGTCCGATCGTATCGCGGCCATGGCGACCGCCCTGCGTCTGGCCGGTGCGGATATCGACGAGCATGCGGATGGAGCGGTGATACGGGGTATAAGTAGCCTGCGCGGGGGTGCTGCTGTCGATGCGCATGGCGATCACCGAATTGCCATGGCCATGGCCGTGGCGGCGCAACGCGCCGATGGCGAGATTCGCATTCACAATGCCGCGGCAATTGCCACCAGCTTCCCGAATTTTGTAACACTGGCGCAAGGTATCGGTATGAATGTACGCTGGGCCGAAGATGCGGGTGCAGCATGAGTGAATGGCAGGCAGTAAGCGGGCTGAAAATCGCTATTGATGGTCCGTCGGGCAGTGGCAAGGGGACGGTGGCCAAGCTATTGGCTGAGGAGATTGGTCTGCCTGTGCTGGATACCGGTCTGTTGTACCGGCTCACCGGTGCCGTGGCGCTGGAGCGTGGTGTGGACCTGGATGATGAGGCTGCACTGGCGAGCATGGCCGGCGAGATGTTGACCGGCTTGTCGTGGACCTGTGACGGCATCAGTTATGAGGGTGAGCCGTGGACGCCGCGTTTGCGTACAGAGGCGGTGGGTGCTGCGGCATCAACAGTGGCGGCAAAACCGCTGGTTCGCCAGGCTTTATTGAGTCTGCAGCAGCAACTGGCAGAGGCCGGCTGTATCATGGATGGCCGCGATATCGGTACGGTTGTGCTGCCTGATGCTCCGGCCAAGTTTTTTCTGACGGCATCCGTGCGTGAGCGGGCAAGGCGGCGCTGGTCGCAGTTGAAACAGATGGGCCATGCGGATGATATTGATGCGGTGATCATGGACCTGAAAAAGCGTGACCAACGCGACAGAGAGCGTCAGCATGCTCCGCTCGCTCAGGCGACGGACGCCATTTCAATTGACTCCACGACATTACGTGTGGATGAGGTGGTTGATCGCATGCTGGGCATACTGGAGCGGAGAGAGCTGATCAAAGCATCGGTCTGATCCGTACTGGTTGAAGATAAGTTGAAGATAAGAAGAACGATACACAATACTGAATAACAATTCGCGAGCGAATTGAGTCATTAGGATGGTACACCATGAGTGAAGCCGAGAAGCTGGATAAGGTTCAGGACACAGATACAGGGGCAGATGTTACGGACACCCCTGCAACAGTTGCAGATGCAGTTGTTGATTCAGTCCCTGAGGAAACGATAGCAGCCGCCGCTGATACAGAGGCAGTCGTTGAGAGTGCAGCAGCAGCGTCAGATGAATCTGATGCAGAGGCAGCACCATCCGCCGATGACGAAGATTCATTCCGGTTGATGTATGAGGCTTCACTGAAGGAAAAGTCAGATATTCGTATCGGTGAAATGGTGACCGGTATGGTGGTCGGCCTGAATGCCGATGTGGTTGTTATCGACGTAGGCACCAAGGCTGAAGGCACGATCCCTCTGGCTGAATTCGCCCAGGCCGGTATGGAAGTACCTGCGATTGGCACTGAAATCAAGGCGCTTATTCAGTCGGTTGGCGGCTCTTCCGGCGTTAGTCTCTCTGTGCTTGCGATCAGGCAGCGCGAGGCATGGGCCGGTATTGAAGCGGCAGTGACCGATGAGAGTACGGTAGATGCGGTGATTACCGCTGAAGTCAAAGGTGGTTACCGGGTCAGCCTGAGTGGCCTGAATGCATTTATGCCGCGTTCGGAAGCGGATACGGATATTCATATTCAGCCGGCCAGTCTGGTTGGTCAGTCATGCAAGGTGGCTGTGCTGGAAGCGCGCCGCAGGCCTGAAAATATTGTTGTATCACGGCGCAAGCCGTTGACGGCCGGTCTGGAAATTGAACGCGCTGCCTTTTTTGAAAAACATGCTGTCGGTGACAAGCTGAGTGGTGTGGTCAAACGTCTGGCTGATTTCGGCGCCTTTGTTGATCTGGGCGGCGTTGATGCGCTGCTGCATGTATCCGATGTGTCATGGCGCCGGATCAAGCATCCGTCAGAGATGTTGAGCGTTGGTCAGGGTGTCAGTGTCGAGATCGTTAAACTGAATGCGGAGACAGGCAAGGTGTCGGTTTCGATGAAGACCCTGCAGTCGGATCCGTGGGATAATGTGGAAGCAACCTATGAGCCGGGTATGGGCCTGACCGGCACCGTGCGTCGCCTGCTCGATTTCGGCGCAGTTGTAGAGCTGGAGCCGGGTATTGAAGGGATGATCCACCGCTCCGAGTTGAGCTGGACCAAGCGTGATGTGAATCCTGCGTCGGTACTGGCCGAAGGTGATGTGGTGGATGTTGCGGTACTGGAAGTGGATGCCTCATCACGCCGTATTCGCCTGAGCCTGAAGGCTGTCAGTGAAAATCCATGGCAGCAGTGGATGGCAGATCATCCGATCGGTTCGCATGTCAGCGGCAAGATCAAGAATGTCACCGATTTCGGCTTCTTTGTGCATGTGGCTGAAGGCATGGACGGTCTGGTTCATATGGAAAATATCTCCTGGGAGCAGCCCGGTGCAGAAGCACTGGCCGCCTATCACAAGGGTCAGGAAGTCGAATGCGTTGTGCTGGGTGTGGATGTCGAGAAACAGCGCATCGCACTGGGTATCAAGCAGCTCTCCGATGATCCGTTTGAGTTGTTCCTGGCCGGTATGAAACGCGGCAGCAGTGTCAATGGCACGGTGGTGGATGTGAAACCTGCCGGTGTAATGGTTGAGCTGGCTGAAGGTGTACAGGCATTCATGCCGATGCGCGAAGTGCCGCGTGATCACGGTGAATTGAAAGTCGGTTCCGAAGTTGAAGCGAAAATCGTCGAAGTTAATAACAAACGCCGTCAGGTCACGCTCTCCATTCGTCAGCATCTGGTTCAGGAAGAGCGGGAAGCTATGCGTAACTATTCACGTCAGAACGCTGCCGATGACTCTGCACCGTCGGCACTGGCACTGGAGCTGCAGCGCAAGCTGTTTGGCAAGATATAACAACCGGTCCGCACAAGCCCCGGCCATGCCGGGGCTTGTCAGCAGGCTGATCAGCTTGCGTATCTGCAATGATGGACTATGCTCATCTTTATATGAGCGGAGGGCGCGATGACCAAATCAGAACTGGTAGAAATTATTGCTGAGCAACAGGAAGGCATCACCAGGCGTGAGGCTGAGGTTGTTGTAAATACTATTTTCTCAGTCATCGGTGATGCTCTGGCTACCGGTGATCATGTGGAATTGCGCGGCTTCGGCAGTTTTACCACCAAGGCACGTCAGGCCCGTATCGGCAGGAATCCGAAAACCGGTGAAGCTGTATCCGTACCGGCCAAGGCCGTTCCACACTTCAAGCCGGGTAAAGATCTGCGCGAGCGGGTCGATAACGCAGGCTGAATCACGCATGCCCCGGCCAAACATTCAGCTCTCGAGTCTCTATTCGGTTAACTGGATCAATGTACTGGTGGTACTGGTCCTGACATCGTTTGCCACGATGTTCGCTCTGGCCAACCTCTCTGAGGTACAACTCCATTTTCTCGGTGTCATAAGCCGGCCTGTTCCGGTTTATATCCCGATATTCATCGCTTTTCTGCTGGGTTTTTCCGGCGGCATTCTGGCCATGGCCTTCTCCAGACGTAAGCACAAGCAGGAGATTGTCTGGTTGCGTGCAGAGCATGAACGGCTGCAGCGGGAAGTCGATAACCTCAGAAATATCCCGCTTCAAGACGACGTATGAATACACTATTGCTGGCAGTTACTGCAGTTGTACTGGTGCTGTTGCTGGCGCTGGTGTTGCGCCCGTTGCAGGAGGAGTCCGAGCCCGGACCGGACGAAGAGGATAAACGTATCTCTCCGCTGCTGCGGGGAATCAATTACCTGCTCTCCGATGAGCCGGATCTCGCGTTGCAGGAGATGGTGCAGGTTGCCCGCCTGCGCTCGGAAGCGGCCGACGTCTATATGGCCCTGGGCGAGATGTTCCGCTCCCGTGGGGAGATTGGTCGTGCGGTGCGTATTCATCAGAATCTGCTGGCTCGCCCGGATTTGCCGAAAAGTGTTCATCTGCAGGCCCATATGGCACTGGCCAGGGATTTTCAGACCGGCGGCCTGCTGGATCGGGCACTGTTGCAGTATGGCAAGGCGCTGGATATGCAGTCGGACCATGCCGGTGCACTTGAAGCGAGTCTGCGCATTCGCGAACAGAGTTCCGAATGGCAGTTGGCCGAAGAGCTGCTGTCGCGGCTGGAGCGGGTACGTAATGAATCCTACAGCTCGCATCGGGCCTATCTGTTTTCCGAGATGGCCAGTCAGTGCCTGAGTGCGGGTGATCTTGATGAGGCGGCAACCTTCGCGGCCAAGGCTGTCGAGCTGGATCCTGCCTGTGCACCAGCGCGCATGGTGGGTATTGAGCTTGCTCTGGCAAGCGGGGACGTGGATGCCGCTGCCGAAGAGATCCGTGGCTTGCGTACCCATGCCAATGAACATTTCTCACTGGTGCTGCCGCAGTTGCTGGCGCATCAGGAATTTTATGATGATAAGGGCAGGGCGCTGCTGACGGCGATGTGGAAGCAGAAGTCGGATGCCGAGTTGGCACTGAGCTGGCTGGAGGCGCTTGCCCGGGCTCGTAGTACAGCAGATGCGGATACGCTCTACCATGATCTGGGTTTTGTGCCGGCAACGCTGCGTGAATCACTGCGTTTGCAGGCGGTGCTTGGTGATGATACGGATGCACACAGTCGCTTCGCCAGACAGTGGCGCAAGCGGGCCAAGAACTATGCCTGCGAGCAGTGCGGTGTCGAAGTGGTGGATGTGCGCTGGCAGTGTCCCCAGTGCCATAGCTGGGGCTCACTACACCCCAAGCAGGAGGAGAAGATCTGATGCGGGATCGATTGATGGTGGCGCTGGATGTGCCGGATAGTACGCAGGCGCTGGCATTGCGCGATCAGCTGGGTGATACGGTCGGCTGGTTCAAGATCGGTTTGCGCCTGTTCGTGGCAGAAGGTCCGCAACTGGTGGCAGCCATTGGTGCGACGCACAAGATATTTCTCGACCTGAAATTCCACGATATCCCGAATACCGTGGCACAGGCGATAGAGAGCGCCGGCAAGCTCGGCGTGAATATGGTCAATGTGCATGCCGGGGGCGGTGTCGAGATGCTGGCTGCGGCAGCGAAAGCGGCCGCGGCATTCCCGGATATGTTGTTGATCGCGGTGACCGTGCTGACCAGCGACAGTATGCCCAGGGAGCAGGCAGCGGCTGTGGCGCTGGAGCGGGCACAGATGGCCAAGAGTGCAGGGCTGGATGGCGTTGTGTGCAGTGTGCATGAAGCGGCGGCAATCAAGCATGCCTGCGGTTCACATTTCATTACTGTTACACCCGGCATACGCTGGGGAGATCAGGATCTGCAGGATCAGAAGCGAGTGGCAGATCCGGCTGGTGCCATCCGGGGTGGTTCCGACTATCTGGTGGTAGGTCGCCCCATTATTCAGGCGACCGATCCGCGTGCTGCGGCTTTAGAGGCGCAGTCGATGATGCATTCGGCGCTCTGTCTGTAGGTTGCAGCCGTACGCTTTGAGCCTGCCGGCAGAAAGAACACCCGCTCAACTGCCCAGCTGTTTTTTGATGGCTTTGCTGAGTGCCGCGACATTATAGGGTTTGGACAGGAATGGGGTGTCATCGGATGAGAGATCTCTGGGCAGTGCCGCTTCCTTGTCGTATCCGGAGCAGAACAGTACTTTAATACCGGGGCTTATCTGCCTGATCTGCTCGGCCGCTTTTGCTCCGCTCAATCCGGGCATGACCACATCCATCATCACCAGCGCAATTTTCTCGCAGTTGGCACGAAACAGGTCTACAGCCGTCTTGCCATCGCGTGCTGCCAGTACCCGGTAACCGAGCGACTCCAGCACCTCTTTGCCGGTCTCAATCACATACGGTTCGTCATCGACAAGCAGGATCGTTTCGCCATGGCCGATTTCCGGTTGACCATCCTCTGCCAGTTCGGGCGTAATTTCCCTGTCCTCTTCAATCGGCAGATAGATATGGAACACGGAGCCTTTGCCGGGCGTGCTCTCCACATCAATAAAGCCGTTATGGGTCTGCACTGCGCCAAAGGCCATGGCAAGTCCGAGGCCTGTGCCCTTGCCGGGTTCCTTGGTGGTAAAGAAGGGTTCAAACAGATGTTTGATTGCATGCTCCGGTATGCCGCAACCATTATCAGCAATACTCAGATGTGCATAGTTGTCATGCGTTGCATGCGGATATGCATGCCTGAAGTCGGGATCAGTGTGAAGGTATGCGAGTCTGATATCGATGCGCGGGTTCTCGACCCCTTCCAGGGCATCACGGGCATTATTGATCAGGTTCATCAGCACCTGGTGGATCTGTGTCCCGTCGCCCTTGATGATCATCGGGTTGTCAGGAATATCCTGACTGACAGTGATATTCTCAGGTATCGATGAGCGCATGAATTTCATTGTCTCCTTGAGAAAGGGGGTGAATGGAAGCGCCTGCATGCTGACCTTGTCCTTGCGGGCAAAGGTCAGTAGTTGCTGAATCAGGTTGGCCGCGCGGAAAGAGAGGCCTTCTACCGTATGCAATCTATCTGCCGCATCGGGCGGCATCTGGCCCTGTTGTTTGGCCAGGTAGATATTGCCGGTGATACCGGCCAGAATATTATTAAAATCATGGGCGATGCCGCCGACCAGCGTGCCGAGAGCCTCCATTTTCTGCGCCTGCTGAAACTGCTCCTCCAGCTCTTTCTGTTCGGTAATGTCCTGAGCTGTACCTGTCATATGGCTGGGCTTGCCTTCCGCATCACATATAAGTTCACCCTGACGTTTAATATAACGCAGCGAGCCATCCGGTCGAATATAGCGCAGGACAATCGGATCGGGCTTCTGTTCAGCCAGGCAATCATCGAACCATTGCTGCAACAGGGGACGATCATCAGGGTGAACCAGCTGTATAATGTTTTCAGTAGTTGGTGTGAAGTCTTCGGGAGAGACATCGTAAATGTGGTAGAGCTCATCCGACCAGCTGATATGGCCATCGAAGTCATTGGTCCAGCTGCCGATGTGTGCTGTTTGCTGAGCCTCACGCAGTGTGCGTTCGCTGATACGCAGCCGTTCTTCAGCCAGCTTGCGTTTATTGATATTTTCGATAACGGCGATGAAATAATCGGGAGCCCCATCTGTTGACAGTACCAGAGAGGCAGTAAGGTTGAACCAGAGCGGGGATCCATCCTTGCGCAGATAACGTTTCTCCATGCTGTAGGTTTTAATGGATCCGACCAGCAGCTGTTGCATCAGTTTCAGATCACTGTCCAGATCGTCCGGATGGGTGATATCCTGAAACGTTCTGGCCTGCAGCTCGTCGTGTGTATATCCCAGCATGTCACACAGGCGGCTATTGATATGCAGCCATCTGCCATCGAGCCCGACATGGGCAATGCCAACAGCAGCCTGCTCGAAGGTATCGCGAAAGTGTTTTTCACTTTCGGCAAGCAGTGCAGCGGCTTGCCGACGATCAGTAATGTCTTCAATCACCGTGGCAAATGAGCCCGCTTCAGGACTGTAAGCCAACACGGAAAACCATTTGTCGAGCGCTTGTGAGAACTGCTCGAATCTTAGCGGCTTGCCGCTCAGGGCAATCTTGCCATAGCGGGTGATCCAGTCAGCGGAATCATTTTCGATACCAGGCAACACCTCGGTAACCTTCCTGCCGATGATATCATGCCCTTGCAGGCCGGTGAGCTGCTCAAAGGCCTTGTTCACCTCCACAAACAGATAATCAACCGGTTTGCCCTGCTCGTCGCAGACAATCTTGTGCAGTGCAAAGCCGTTCAGCATATGCTCGAACAGACCGCGGTACTTCTGCTCACTATGATCCATCTCCTCCAGTGCATGCTTTATTACGGTGATATCATCAAAGGTGATGACAGCGCCGAGAATACGTCCCTCTGCTGTGCGATATGGCAGGATGCGACGGTTATACCAGTTGCCTGCCAGATCTTTTACTTCCCTGTGTGATGGCTGCTCTGTTTGCATGACGCGCTGAATATCATCTGCCAGCTGCGGATCATCAAAGCGGGCTGCGATATCCGACAGCGGCCGACCGATATCCGATGCAATCAGATTAAACAGCCGTTTCGATGAGGGGGTGAAAAATTTGATATTCAGATCGGTGTCGAGGAAGATGGAGGCATTCTTGGTGCTGTCGATCAGGTTGCTGATATCATTGTTGGCTGTTTCCAGCGAGATGACTTTCTCCTGCAGCTCGCTGTTTACCGTATTGAGCTCCTCATTGAATGATTGCAGCTCCTCCTTCGAGGTTTCCAGCTCCTCGTTCGAGGATTGCAGCTCTTCATTTGCCGACATCGCCTCTTCGTGGGCAGCCTTGAGCTCCTCATTGGATGCCAGCAACTCTTCAACGGTGTTCTGCAGCTCTTCCCTGGTGCTGTTGAGCTCACTCTCCAGCTGCTTAACCAGCGGGATATCCTCCACCTGCAGATCAGTCGCTGTTTTGACAGCCGTTTGATCAGAACTTTCATGTTCAAAACTGATCAGCAGCAGGTTTTCTCCACCCTCGATATCGGAGAGGCATTTGACCCTGAAGTTGACACCGACGAAGGCGTTGTTGTGTTTGACCTTTGCCCCCCGGACGCTGACACCGCTCTTCTCTTTCAGTGCCTTGTGGGCGGCACCCCTGACGCGCGTGGCCAGCCCTTCACGCAGCAGCGCAAACAGATCATCGGTCGTCTCGCCGGTGGGGTAGTGCAAAAAGTCGGATGTTTCACCGAAATGGTAAAGTACTTCATATTTACTGTTTACCAGTAGCGATGCCGGAACGTATTCGTGCAGCAGAGCGGTTCTGGCAATGTCGGTGATACGCATTATCGATTTTTCGCTACGGTTACCCCTTCCCTGCATATCAATACTCCCGTATCTGACCGGTCTGGTTGAAAGATTGAATTTTGGTACCCTGAGAATGTTTTTTTTCCTGTACAGGCGCCACTTCTTGGAGATTACTTCAAACAGATCGGATGGTTTTCCCACCGATTCCGAACTGCCCAGCATCAGGTAACCATGCGGGTTAAGTGCAAAATGAAACATATCGAGCACCTTGCTCTGGCTAGCGGACTGCAGGTAGATGAACAGGTTGCGGCAGCTGACCAGATCCAGTTTCGAGTAGGGGGGATCACTGGTCACATTCTGCTCGGAGAATGTGATACTCTGGCGCAACCATGGCTGCACCCGGTAATATTCACCCTCCTTGCTGAAAAACATCTCCAGCCGTTGTGGTGAAATATTGGCAGCGATCTGCTCGGGGTAGAGGCCCTGACGGGCAACAGCCAGGGCGCGGCTGTCAATGTCGGTGGCAAAAATCTGGTATTCAAGGCTCAGCTTATGCGTGACCATATACTCATGTAGCATCATGGCCATCGAATAGGCCTCTTCGCCGGTGGAGCAGCCGGGAACCCAGATGCGCAGTGGTTGTTTGCGCGCGGGATCCAGGTCTTTAAAAAACTCTGCAGCAAGCAGCGCCCAGGAATCGGGGTCACGAAAGAAGCTGGTTACACCGATCAGCATATCCTTGAACAGCGCGATGGTTTCATCCGGCTGCTTACGCAGCAATGCAGCATATGCATCCATGTCATGCAGCTGCTTCAGGCCAATGCGTCGATTGATGCGCCGCAGCAGGGTACTCTGTTTATAAGGGAAGAAGTTGTAGCCAAGCTGAGTCTGAACAATCGCCATGATGGTGTTGTAACCCTCATCCGACTGCTCTGAGTCGCTTCTGTCACGATCATTGAACCAAGCTGAGCGGGCATGTGTTAGCAGCGTAGCCCCCATTTCAGCTACCGGCAGGATATGATCAACCAGATCTGTGGCAATGGCACTGTTCGGCATGCCGCTAAATTGTGCATCATCCGGGTTTTGTACCATGGTCATGCCGCCGGCCTGCCTGATTGCCCTGATGCCGATTGTGCCGTCACTGCCGGTGCCGGAGAGGATGATAGCTGCGGCGCGATCAGGCTGGCTTACGGCCAGAGCATTGAAGAATAGATTTACAGGCAGGTGCAGCCCATGCGGACTGGTGCGGGGATGCAGGCTCAGTGTGCCGTGCGCGATGCCCATATCCCTGTTCGGCGGAATGATGTAGACATGGTTGGGGCGGATTTTCAAATGATCAGCAGTCTGCATCACCGGCATGGCGGTATAACGGCTGAGCAGCGTTACCATCATATCTTCGCGCGCAGGATCCAGATGAACAATGACGACAAAAGCCGCGTCTGTATTGACGGGCATATGCCGGAAGAAAGTCTTCAAGGCCTCCAGCCCGCCGGCCGAAGCCCCCACAGCGATAACCGGTACAATGTTTGCCGGTTGTGGTGGCCCGGATGCAAAGGGGGGCATCATATCAGCGCTTAAGCTTGAGCCGTTGCTGGCATCGCCGGGTATGCTTGGAAGCAGGCATAAGGGCAGCCGCTGCGCTATTTACCCAGCAGACGGGAGAAGAACCCCCGTTTCGGCGCGGCTTTGGCGCTGATCAGGATCACGGATATATTATCCGGGCCGCCGGCCTCATTGGCCAGGTGAATCAGCTGTTCGGCTGATTTCTCCAGGTTGTTGCGGTGGCGTGTCATGGTTTGTTGAATCACTTCATCGGCAACCACATCGGTCAGGCCATCCGAGCACATCAGATACATATCACCCGGCAGGACGGTGTCCTCGACAATATCCGGATCCACACCCTGTTCGATGCCGAGTGCGCGGGTCACCAGATTCTTGATCGAAGAGTTGCGTGCATCGGCAGCTGTTACCAGTCCGCGGCGCACCTGTTCATGGATCAGTGAGTGATCTTCGGTGACATGGCTCAGCCTGTTATCGCGCAGGCGGTACATGCGCGAATCACCGACATGGGCGGCTGTGATGCGATCGGCATAGAAGACGGCTGCCAGTACGGTTGTGCCCATGCCGGCACACCCCGCATTGGTCTTTGCTTCCTGATAAATGGCATCATTGGAGTGACGTATCGCCTCGCGTACCAGGATGGATTCGCCGGTAAAGCCGGTAGCGCTGTCGATGGCGGCTGTGGGTATGGTCAGGATTTGCTGCTGTAGTCTGTCGGTGATGATATCGACAGCCATGGCGCTGGCTACTTCACCGGCACTGTATCCGCCCATGCCGTCGGCCAGCACGGCAATACCATGTGTCGGCGTTATTTTGACGCAGTCTTCGTTGTGTTTGCGCCGTTTGCCGACATCGGTGGCTGCATGCATTTCCAGTGATGTCATGATTGGACTCCCGATCTGTTGATCTGCCGCAGGCAGCGGCTTATTTCTTCCAGTACATCGCCAGCGGAATCGAAACGTTGCCGGGCTCTTTTGGCCAGCAGGCGGTCGATAAGCGCGACGACACAGTCAGGCACGTCCGGGTTATGTTCCTGGACAGCGACATGCGGCTCTTTGGCAATCTTGAGCATTAGCTTGGAGATGGACTCAGCCCGGAAGGGGCGCACGCCGGAGACCAGTTCATAGAGCATGACCCCGAGTGAGAATAGATCGGAGCGGCCATCCAGCTCCTTGCCGGAAAGCTGCTCCGGTGACATGTAAGACGGGGTGCCGAGCACGACGCCGGCCTTGGTTTTACTCGATTCGGCGATATGGGCAATACCGAAATCGGTTACTTTTACCGACTTGTTTTTCAGGATCATGATATTGGCCGGTTTGATGTCGCGGTGAATAACGCCGTGCGTGTGTGCGTACTGCAGCGCTTCGGCCACTTTGGCGACAATTTTCAGTGTGGTAACCAGCGGCAGCAGTTTATCTTTTTTGGTGTATGGAACCAGATCAATACCATCGAGAAACTCCATGGCGATATAGGCCAGATCATGTTCATCACCGGCATCGAAGATGGTGACGATATTGGGGTGATTGAGCATGCCGGCAATTTCGGCCTCATGGAAGAAGCGGGCCTTGACCTCTTCGAGTTCGCTGGCTTCAAACTCTTCCGACAGGGCCATGGTCTTGATGGCCACCTGGCGGTTGATTTTCGGGTCACGACCGAGAAATACAGTGCCCATTGCCCCCTTGCCCAGCTCGCTCAGTATTTCATAGCGCCCCAGTGTCGCCTTGTTATCACCGGTAAGCAGCAGCGAGGAGAGGCCGCTGTTTTTATCGCTGCCGGCGAGGGTGTCACTGGCATTTGAGGCAGAGAGCATTCTGTTTTGAATATCTTTGTAGTCCGCCTGATATGCACCGATATACTCATAGATGCTGATTGCCTTGCTGAACTGACGTTTGCGCTCAAAGGAGAGCGCCAGATCGTACATCAACGAGGCGATCTCCTCATTCATCGGACAGGCCATGAATTTCTCGCATGCCTGATCCAGCATGCCCTGGTTCTGGAATGAAAAAGCCAGCATTTTATTGGTCTCATCCATACTGGAGGCGTTGCTGCGGCGGTGCTGATGGTGCGACAGATAATAGTGCTTCAGCGCCAGCCCGGCGTGTCCCGTCAACAGCAGCAGCACAGCTGCCATGGCCTGTAGCCGCAGGGCATAGTTGCTCAGCAGCAGTGTGTCGCCACCGACCAGCAGCACCAGCAGCAGCAGCGATGCCATGGCGCCAATCAATATCGGCATGCGCGGCAGCAGCAGAACAAGGTAGAGACCGATCAACAGCAGCAGCCCGGTTTCGGCCATGGTACTCCAGACCGGGCGGCTGACAGACTCCTCCTTCAGGATGCTTTGCAGTACATGGGCACTGAATTCAACCGTACTCATCTGATCGGATAGCGGTGTGGCGAAGGTGCTGGCCTGCCCCTTGTCCGCGGTGCCGATCAGCACAATTTTGTCACTGAACAGCTCATCCGGTAGTGAGCCGGCGCGCACTGCGGAAAATGCATAGGTCGTGTAGCCCTGCTCATGAAAGGCAGGGAACAGCTGGACCCGGTCATTCACCGGGATGTTGATCGGTCCCAGTTCAATGGAGCGTCCGATATTGATGCGGATGTCATTCATGGCGATATGCAGTGCTCCGGCAGCCAGAGCCAGTGACATGGATGGAAAGAACTGACCGGAATAGAGCATGGCCAGCGGTTCAGAGCGCACGATATTGTCATCATCGGGCAGCATGTTCAGGTGTCCCAGGCCGGCAGCAGCACGGGTGAGTGCTGCATAGGGCGTGCGCAGAGAGGAGCCGACTACCGGATTGCCGGGGCCATCGCTGTCATTGATGTGCCCGATAGCCGTACGACGAATATCCTCGGGTATATCACTATTGAGGTGGGTGCTGTTTGTGTCGGTGAGAAAATAGACAGGTACCAGAGTATTGCCTGATGCGCGTACGGCAGCGGGCAAGCTGGCCGCGCTATCTGCATCTGCACTGCTGCCCGGCTGGCCATAGAAGATATCCAGAGCAATCAGGCGGGCGCCTGCAGCAGAGAGACGGGCAATTGTTTCGGCGACAGCTGCCTGTGGATTGTCACCCATCTCGTTGATGGATTTCCTGTTCAGATTGACGATGACGATATTATCATCTGCCGGTTGTGTGTTGATGCGTGTGTTTAGATCGTAGAAATAGTGCTCCAGGTGTTGTACCGGTTCCAGAGCGTAGCTGTGAAGCAGCAGGAAAAGAAGTGTGATACCGGTACCGAAAAACCAGTCCGATTTCCAGAATGCGCCACCAGCCACTATACCCTCCCAGGGATTGTTTCGAACGTGTTTGATACTATATGGTTATAAGGATCTATGGAATAAACCGGTGCCTGTAACATAAGTCCATATTTTTACCAGTCAGGCATAGTGGCAATTCTGTCCGCTGAGTGCAATAGTTCGGCATCCTGAGCGACTTGTTTAGCCTGATTCCGGACAGCACTGTTACTCTTTTTCATGGTGAGTGAACTGACTGTTGACAGTCTGCAGGTCCGTCCTTACGGTTCGCGCCACTTCATTCCCCGGTAGCTCAGTTGGTAGAGCAGGTGACTGTTAATCACCTTGTCGCTGGTTCGAGTCCGGCCCGGGGAGCCATATCGAAAAGGCCTGCTATGCAGGCCTTTTTTCGTTTCTCTTGTGCATCTGTTCTCCATACCTGCATCGCTGTTATCACTTAGCTGCATTGCACAGAATTTATCGCTAGTCTGCCGCGCTATGGCAAAAATACTGTTTCATTTCGGCGAACTCTCTCTCAAGGGGAAAAACCGCCACACCTTCGAAAATCGCATGGCGCGCAATATCAAGCGTGTACTGGGCGATCAACTCAAGCATAACGGCTTCTATCGTGAGCACGGCCGCATGCTGGCCGATGTGCATGAGATCTCGGATGAGTTGCTCAATCTGTTAACGTTGACGCCGGGTATCCGCAATCTGTCGCTGGTGCATGAGTGTGAGCTGGATCTGGAAGTTATGCAGCGCACGGCTGCCGAAGCCGTGGTGGCAGCTTACGGTGAGAATATTGCAGGGCGTCCGTTCAGGGTCAGTTGTAAACGCAGTAACAAGCGTTTTACCATGACCACGCCGGAGATGAACTTCGAGATAGGCGGTTATCTGAAAAACCATCTGAATCTCAATGTTAATCTGGATGCCGCTGAAATTGATGTGCGCGTTGAAGTCGGCGCCAATGCCGCCTATATCTATACACGCAAGATTACCGGCATCGGTGGCCTGCCGATCGGTTCATCCGGTCGCGGTGTGGTGCTCTTCTCCGGTGGCATTGATTCGCCTGTGGCGGCCTATAGCATGATGAAGCGCGGCATGGAGGTGGTGCTGGTTCATCTGTATAACAGCACGATCAATCGTGATTTTGCCAAGATCAAGGATCTGGCCCGTCAGCTGTCGTTCTATCAGGGGCGACTCACACTGCATATGATTGATCTGGAAGAGTTCCAGCGCCATGCGATTGCCAAGGTGGCTGCCGAGTATCGGATGATTATCTACAAGCGTCAGATGATTCGCAGTGCCGCGATCATTGCCAAAGATACGGATTCACAGGCACTGGTGACCGGTGATTCACTCGGCCAGGTGGCCAGCCAGACGCTGGCTAATATCCATGCTATCTATGATGCCAGCGATCTGCCACTGCTGTCGCCGCTGATTGCCTGGGACAAGGAAGAGATTATTGCGCTGGCAAAACGCATCGGCACCTATGAAATCTCTATCGAAGAGTATTGCGATATATGCTCCTTCCTGATTGCCAAGCATCCGGTTACCCATGGCAAGCGGGCCGAGGTGGCGGAGCTGGAAGCGGATCTGCCGCTCACCGGTCTGGAGTGCCATATGCAGACTGTACGCTTTAACGGCGGTAAAGAGATTGTGCGCAAGGCCGAAAGCTCTCCGCCGCTACAAACCGCCTAGCCAGGCGGGCTGTTGTTATGATGCCAGAAACTGATGGTAGTCAGCCGTCAGTGCATCGACTGCCAGCTTGCAGAACCGCTCACCGGCATCAATGCTGGCCAGTTGCGGACTAGAGCCCATGCGCCCGTCAGGGAACTGGCGTCTGAAGTCGGCAGCGTCATAGATATCACCGGTCGGTGCAACGACTGGAGCGATGGCGACATCTTTAACGGCCTCCGGATGGGCAAAATAGCTCAGCGATACTTCACTGACCGTGGCATGATACCCCTCTGCATCGCCATATAATTCCCGTGCAAGGCTCGTAATGGCATCATTGCGCCACCAGTTGGCCAGCTTGCAGCGCAGCGGGTGCGAAGCATTGCCCTGAATCGCGGCATAAATTTCCGAGAATGCGGCAGTGACCGGGGCGATGTTGCCACCATGGCCATTGACGAAGTAAAAGTGGGTGAAGCCGTGCCGGTGCAGGGATGACACGACATCAATGACCACCTGTATCAATGTCGCCGGACGCAGGGTAACTGTGCCGGGGAATGCCATATGATGCTGCGACATGCCATAGGCGATGGCTGGTGCGATGAGAATCCGCTCCCGCCCGGAGATGTCGCCCGCAATGCGCACAGGGCAGATGGTGTCGGTGCCGATCAGGCCGTTCGGCCCATGCTGCTCGGTTGAGCCGATCGGGATGATGATGCCTGTCGACTGCTTCAGATAGTGCTCAATCTCCTGCCATGTGCTCAGTGCCAGTTGCATACCTTTCTCCTGTGTAACCGGGGGTCAGTGACTTGCCGTATCGTTACATAAACCACGCAACGCAGCCATATCGGATGCGCATGATGGCGATAGATTGATGTTACCATACCGCTATCTGCTACAGTTGCCTGCGAGAACAGGTTAAAATGGGGCATCTTTATGACAAATAACGATATATTGCGCCGAATGCGCTATGCCTTCAATTTTGATGACACGAAGATGGTTGCCCTGTTTGCTCTTGCTGATCACAAGGTCACGCGCTGCCAGATCAGTGACTGGCTGAAAAAAGAGGATGATCCGGCATTTCAGGCATGTAGTGACAGGGAGCTGGCGCTTTTCCTCAATGGTCTGATTGATGACAGGCGCGGTAAAAAAGAGGGGCCGCAACCAGAGCCTGAGCAGCGATTGAATAATAATATTATTCTCAGAAAGCTGAGAATCGCGCTGAACCTGAATGACGAAGCCATGCTGGCCATCCTGATGCTTGCCGGCGTACGCCTGAGCAAACACGAATTAAGCGCATTTTTTCGTAAGCCCGATCACAAGCATTACCGCGACTGCAGGGATCAGATCCTGCGTAATTTCCTCGCTGGGGTGCAGCTGGAATACAGGCCGGGTAAGTTGCCTGAAAAAGCATCGAAAGCCGCATTTAAATGGTGAGTCGTTTACTCACGTAACCGGTTCAGTGGTTTCATAGCCTCGAAACGCAGCATATTGAAGCAAAAAGAGCGTCTTCCATCCCGGCCTCAGGTATTCGCTCTTCCTGTACGTACATCCCTGAGATAAATATGCGCAAGGGGGGTTGAAATGTATTCAGCAGGCCCCCACAAAGGGCTTGAATCGGTTCCATCCGGTTCCTATATAGCAGTTTTCAACAACATAACGAAAGGAGAAACATCGATGGCAACAACAGTTCGTCCCCTGCATGATCGCGTCATTGTCCGCCGTTTGGACGAAGAAGAGAAGTCCGCTGGTGGTATTATTATCCCGGATTCAGCTAAAGAAAAGCCGCTTGAAGGCGAGGTTATCTCTGCCGGTAAAGGCAAGATTCTGGAAAACGGCGATGTGCGTCCGCTGGACGTGAAAGCAGGCGATAAGGTGATTTTTTCCAAGTACGCCGGCACCGAAATCAAGCTTGATGGCAACGATTTCCTGATGATGCGTGAAGACGACATCCTGGGCGTAATCGAAGACTGATTCGTTTAATAACACAGATTATGATCGCTTTGCCAGCCGGTTCGGTGGGCTAAGCGCAGAACTATGAATGAGATAAATAGGAGAAAAAAGAATGGCTAAAGACATTCAATTCGGTGAAGACGCTCGCGCCAAGATGATGGTCGGCGTCAACAAGCTTGCTGATGCAGTAAAAGTTACCCTCGGTCCCAAGGGCCGTAACGTTGTGATTGAAAAATCATGGGGCGCACCAACCATCACCAAGGATGGCGTATCCGTTGCTAAAGAGATCGAGCTGGAAGACAAGTTCGAGAACATGGGCGCACAGATGGTCAAGGAAGTGGCTTCCAAGACTGCAGATATTGCAGGCGATGGTACTACAACCGCTACCGTTCTGGCTCAGTCTATTGCCAAAGAGGGCGTGAAAGCAGTTGCTGCCGGCATGAATCCTATGGATCTGAAACGCGGCATCGACAAGGCTGTAACAGCTGTTGTGGCTGAACTGGCTAACCTGTCCAAGGAAGTTCAGAATCAGGAAGAGATTGCCCAGGTGGGTACAATCTCAGCCAATGGCGATGCTGAAATCGGCCAGATCATTGCTGATGCCATGGCCAAGGTCGGTAAAGAGGGCGTGATCACGGTTGAAGAAGCCAAGGGTCTGGAAACAGAGCTGGATGTGGTTGAAGGCATGCAGATCGACCGCGGCTATCTCTCACCTTACTTCGTGACCGACACAGAGCGTATGGAAGCCAACCTGGATCACCCATATATCCTGCTGTTCGAGAAGAAGATCTCCAACATGCGCGAGCTGCTGCCAGTACTGGAAGCGGTTGCCCGTACAGGCAAGCCACTGCTGATTATCGCTGAAGATATTGAAGGCGAAGCGCTGGCAACACTGGTTGTGAACAAGGTTCGCGGTGTGGTCAATGTGGCTGCAGTCAAGGCACCTGGTTTCGGCGATCGTCGCAAGGCGATGCTGGAAGATATGGCTATCCTGACCGGTGCCAAGGTTATCTCTGAAGATCTGGGTCTGAAGCTGGAAAATGTAACCCTGGAAGATCTGGGTACTGCTGCTGCAGTGAAGATTGCTAAAGATACAACGACTGTTGTTGATGGTGCCGGCGACAAGTCTGCCATTGAAGGCCGCGTTGCTCTGATTCGCAAGCAGATTGAAGATACCACTTCTGATTACGACAAAGAGAAGATGCAGGAGCGTTTGGCCAAATTGGCTGGCGGTGTTGCGGTCATCAAGGTCGGTGCTGCCACTGAAACAGCAATGAAAGAGAAGAAAGACCGTGTTGACGATGCACTGCATGCAACACGTGCTGCTGTTGAAGAGGGTATCGTTGCCGGTGGTGGTGTAGCACTGCTGCGCGCACGCAAGGCTCTCGATAGCGTATCCGGTATCAACCATGATGAAGATACCGGTGTAAATATCATTCGTCGTGCACTGGAAGAGCCACTGCGTCAGATCGTTGCCAACGGTGGCGGTGAAGCGTCTGTGGTTGTCAATGAAGTGGCTAAGAGCGAAGGTCATTACGGCTATAATGCTCAGACAGAGCAGTACGGCGACCTGGTCAAGATGGGTGTTATCGATCCGACCAAGGTAACGCGTTCTGCACTGCAGTATGCAGCATCTATTGCCGGTCTGTTGATCACGACCGAAGCAATGATTGCTGATATCCCTGCACCTGCACCAGCCGGTGGCGCACCTGATATGGGCGGCATGGGTGGTATGGGCGGCATGATGTAAGATTCCCTGACGGGAATTTGACAGCTAGCTGCATCACTATTGATGTGGAAAAGGGCGGTTCCGAAAGGGCCGCCCTTTTTTTGTTTGCTGCTGGGGAGTAGCAGGGTAACGGCACGGCTCATGTTTAACTGAGCTATCGTACCTCATCAGAACAACATCTGTTGCTATGGTGAGATTTGCTTATCGCATAAATGAGAGCCGCCCCCACGACTCTGGTCGTTTTAGACTATCGCATAAACAGGAGCCGCACCCACGGCTCCTGTTTATTTGCTTATCGCGTAAAGCAGAGCAACGCCCATTGCTCGTTTTGATTTGAGTTATCGCGCCACCCGGAGCAACCCCATTGCTCTGGGTGGCTTGCTTCGGTAGCGTGCCGAGTCCCAAATAATAGGGTGAACTGGCTGCTGTAGCCTTGCCCCGACTCTGAATTCTGAGGTTCATCATGCTCGAATCGATGCGTAGTCACGCACAAGGCTGGATTGCAAAAATCATACTCGGCGGTATTGCACTGTCGTTTGTGCTGTGGGGTGTTGGCGATTACTTCCTCGGCGGCAAAACAGAGCCTATTGCAACAGTCAACGGTAAACCCATTGGCGGTACCGAGTTTTATCAGGCTTATGAGCGTCAGCTTAATGCCTATCGCTCCATGCTGGGTACCCAGTACTCCACCGCCCTGATGGACTCGCTGGGGGTCAAGGATACAACGCTGCAGACGCTGATTAATCGACGCATCATGCTCGATCTGGCGCAGCAACTGCATTTGGCAGCCCCGGAATCGGTGGTGCTGGCAACGGTACAGACGAATCCATCTTTCCAGTCGGAGAGCGGCTTTGATGTCCAGCGCTATCATGCACTGACACGTAATATGGGCTTCAACTCGGCGCAGGATTACGAAAACGACCTGCGCCTGAATATTATGATCAGTTCACTGCAACAGGCGCTGGTTGACTCTGCCCATGTCAGTGAAGCCGAGGTTCGTGATCGTTTTAACCGTACCTATGAGCAGCGGGTCATAGCTGCGATAGTTGTGGATCCGGCTACCCAGCTGGATAAGGTCACGGTGAGTGATGAGCAGGCGAAGGCCTGGTATGAAGCGCATAAGCAGCAGTACCAGTCACCGTTGCGTATCAAGGTCAACAGCGTAGCCGTCAATCCGCGTACGCTGGCCGATGATGTGCAGGTGGATGAGGCGGAAGTTCGTAAAACCTTTGAAGCGCGCAAGGCCGATCTTGCCGTGCCGGAAGAGCGCAAGGCGCAGCATATACTGGTTAAACTGGCTGCCGGCGCATCGGAAGGTGCACGGGCTGTAGCATTGAAGAAGATTGAAGCTGCGCAGGCGCGCATCAAGACAGGGGAGGACTTTGCCAAGGTGGCAAAGGAGGTTTCCGAAGATGCTACAGCAAGCGATGGTGGCGAGCTGGGCTGGTTTAAACAGGGCGCGATGGTAGCAGCATTTGATCAGGCTGTGTTTGCCCTGGATAAGGGTAGTGTTAGTGACGTTGTTGAGAGCCAGTTCGGGTATCACCTGATCCGGCTGGAGGATATACGTCCGGCACATGAGGCTCTCTATGCCGATGCCAAGGATAGGATTCGTCAGGATCTGATCAGGGCACGTGCTTCCGAGGAGGCCTATAAGCTGTCTCAGGATCTGGACGAAGCGCTGGGTATGGAAGCGAACTTGAAAGCTGCCGCGGCTTCCCTGAACCTGAAGGTCAATAGCTCGGATCTGGTGAGTCGTGATGAAGCGATGGTTGATCCTGCACTGGCAGATCCGGAAGTTGCTGCCAAGGCATTCTCAACACTGCCCGGGCAAGCGGTTGAGATCGTGGAGACACGTGACGGACGCTTTGTCGCCATTGAAGTAGTGGAGCGCGTTGAGCCTGATACCTTGCCATATGCGAAGGTGGCTCGCCGCGTGCTGACTGAAGCCAAGCTGGATGCGGCGGCAAAGAAGGCGCGCGCAGTAGCTGATGAGATCAGAAGCACTACCGGCAAGTCACTGGATGAGCTCGCTCAGCAGTATGGTCAGGCAAAATATATCTCCAAGCCGGTACGCAGTAACGGTCAGGGCGACAATGCCTCATGGTTGAGCCAGGCGCTGTTACAGCAGGCGTTTGCCACAGAAGCGGATGGATGGGTAGATCAGGCAGTGCAGGTCCCGCAGGGACTGGCTGCAGTGCGCATCCAGCAGGTGATTGCAGCCTCCGGTGAAGAGTACAATAAACAGAAACAGGGCATTACTGCCGAAGTGAAAAAAGCCAAGGGTGAAGCCCGCTTTGCCCGCTGGATGGCATCGGTACGTGACCAGTATGAGATCACTACGAATCAGGGTGAGCTGACACGTTTCAAATAAGTAATCATTGCTCCGATAAGAAAACCGCCTCCGGGCGGTTTTTTTATTTACCGCTGATTAGCGAACAGCATCTGTTTTTCCTGCAGAAGGGTGCTCCGGGGTATGTATGGCTTTGACCATCGCGTTTGAGCTTGTTGAATTTGTAAGCCTGCCAGCAGAGGCGTTCAACGCCCGGGCAGGTGCCGGATGATGGCATCCAGCAGGCCTGTTTCAGCTTCACCATGCTGTGGCACTGCCCACAGTGCCCGCTCTGCCGGCCATAAGGGCAGGAGTTTGACGGCATCTTTTGCCGTCACCACGACAGGCATATTCATTGCCAGCAGATCCAGCACATCCTGGTTGCTGAACCGGTAATGATCAGGCCAGGTCTTCATTGATCGTAGTGTTATACCTTTTGCCTTCAGGTCATCGAAAAAGCGTTGTGGACGGGCGATAGCCGTGGCGGCACAGATCTGCACCGGGACTACCTCGCCGGTTTGATGCATATCCAGCAGCTCGCCGGCTCTGGCCAACCAGCGCCACTCCTTGCCTGCCGAGACCGGTTGGCTCTGTTGTTGAGGGCGATTGGATGTGCGGATGATCAGATCAGCTCTGAGCAGGGCTGCAACCGGTTCGCGCAGGGGGCCTGCGGGGATCTGGTGGCCGTTGCCGATACCTTCGGCGGGCACCAGCACAATATCGCAGCAGCGGCCCAGCTGACGGTATTGAAAACCATCATCCAGAATCAGCAGATCACCCAGTCCCGCTGCCAGACGGCTGCCGGCAATACGGTCTTTTGCCGTGATCACGGGGCAGGGGGCCGAGCGGGCCAGCATGCACGCCTCATCGCCGACGACGGCCGCTTGAGCATGCATATCCACGACTGCAGGCAGGGTGCTCTTGCCGCCATCGCCGCGACAGAGAATAACCGGGCTGTATCCGCGCTGTTTTAGCGCTGTTGCCAGCCATAATACAAATGGTGTTTTGCCGCTGCCGCCGGCAGTGATGTTGCCGACTGAAACCATCGCTATGGGCGGATCGATCACGGCCGCTGCCCGTCTGCTCAAGTGCCGGCGGCTTACTGCGGCATAGGCCGGTTCCAGCATGCGCAGCAGTAAAGGCGGCCTGTTCTGGCGCCACCACATCCGCTCCACCCAGGCATGCAGTTTATGCACGTGCTGCCGTTGTGATCTCCGGCAGATAAGGCTTGATTGCGGCCAGCATCTGCTCCAGAGCATGGCCCTTGTCCTGCATGAAGAGGGCAGCACTGGCGTGCAGTTGCGTCAGCTCCTCCGGGTGATGCAGCAGACGGGTGACGGCAGCTGCCAGTTCCGGATCATTGCGCGTGACAATGGCGGCGTTTGCCTGCTGCATTTCGGTCATAATCTGGCGGAAATTCTGTGTATGGGGGCCGGTAACGACGCCGCGACCGCACACGGCTGCTTCAAGCGGGTTATGTCCGCCGACTGGCTCCAGGCTGCCGGCAACGATGACGACATCGGCAATGCAGTATAAGCCGCCCAGAATGCCCATGGCATCAACCAGCACAACGTCGGCAGTCGAGTGTGTTGTCTCATCCGACCAGCGCGACAGGCTATGGCCGCGCGCGCGAATCAACTCGGCCACAGCATTGAAGCGCTCGGGGTGACGGGGCACAATAAGCATCAACAGGTCGGGGCATGCCGCGTGCCACTGCTCCCATAGCTTGAGAATACGCTCATCTTCGCCCTGATGCGTGCTTGCCACCAGCAGTATCGGCCGGCGCCCACTCTGATCCGCTTTCTCACGCAGCTGGCTGCTGTCGACATTGGGAGCGGTAATAGCATATTTCAGGTTGCCACAGGTTCTTACGCGCTCTTCCGGCACACCGATGGCGATCAGGCGCGCACGATCTGTATCACTCTGGGCCAGAAACAGGGCGACCGGCTTGAGCCAGCGCTGCCAAAGCCATCGCGATGCTTTATAGCGGGGAAAGGAGCGGTCGGAGATGCGGGTGTTGATGCCGATCACCGCAATATTTCTTTGTTTACAGGCGGTCAGCATGCCGGGCCAAAATTCTGTTTCAGCCAGCAGCAGCAGGGCGGGCTGCAGGCGGTTGACAAAGCGCGACATGGTGCCGGGCAGATCCCACGGCAGAAAAGAGATGCTGATGCGCTTGCCCAGCAGGCGCCGGGCATGGGCAAAACCGGTGGCAGTGACAACACTCAAATGAATGGTGTGCCCCTGATTTAACAGGGCGTGGATCAGCGGGGTCACTGAAGCTACTTCACCGACAGAACAGGCATGCAGCCAGATGCAACCGACGCTGGTGTCAGGGAGTGTCAGGGTAAAATGCTGCCGCCATTTTTCTGTGATACTGATCGGGGTGTGGATTCCTGCTTGCATGGCCGTATTGCAGCAGGAATATCACCATTATGCCAGTTTACCTTGTCATTCGGGGCGATGGGGGGACTAATATAGACGCGTAGACTTGTGCATAATCAGCCGATAGCCTGCAAGCTGAATTTAGTAAATGTGTATGACCGGAGGGACATGTGGATATCGAAGTCGCATGGATTGAAGAGAAAATTATTAAAACAAAGCTGAGTGATGAGCAGCAGCAGCAGTTGCAGGGCATTGTGAATGCGGTTTGCATCGCCAAAGGCAAAACCATCGTAAAAGAGGGTGAGAAGGGCGGCGTCCTCTATCTGGTCCGTTCCGGTTGTGTGGATGTTTTTCAGGAGCTGGATGGTCAGGAACAGCGACTGGCCGGTTTGGGCGAAGGCTCGATGATCGGTGAAGTCACCTTCCTCTCCGGCGAGATGGCGACAGCTACAGTAGTGGCGGCTGAGGATAGCATTGTGTACACCATGGACCGTGCAGGCTTTGCACGCCTGATGCAGACCAGCCACGAGCTGGTGTTTGCGCTGTTTACCTACATGTTGTTATATCAGTCTGGAATGATTCGCGGCCTCAAGGCGGATCAGGTCAAGTTGATGTCTTTTATGTCCGGTAGTCATAAATAAGAGGGTGAGCTGACGGAAGTGGCCCATGGTTGTAAGGGTTTCTGTTTCCTTGGAGCTTTTATAACCATGCCGGCAACGCTCCATGATTGCGGGTAGTCACTGCATCGGATCATTACCTGTGTGGGGCATATCTGATCGGGGGAAATCTTCTACTCCGGTTGTTAGCTTGAAAGCATGATCCGGGTCAGGTTATTGCGGGCGCGGTAGTTTTTGTCGGCGTTTAAAGCCGGTGGCTTGCTTGGTCCGCCGGTATTTTTTCGCCTTACAATGATGCGCGATGTTACAGGTAGATGGCGTCATATTTATCTGTGTTTGATGAGTACGCACTAGTCATGCTTGAGCGATCGCTTTGATCAACAGACTGGCGGAAAAAAATGGGGGCTGTTGATGATTATCACTTTACTGGTTATAGCCATGATTCTGTATCTGGCACTGCAACTGGAAGATAAATTCAGTCTGCCTTCGCCGCTCGGACTGATTGGCTTGTCCTTTATGGCTCACTTTCTGTTTCAACAAGTACCCATCCTGACCGGTGATACCGAGCATTTTGCAGAGCTGGTTGTTTTTCTGTTGCCGGTGCTGCTGATTGCCGATTCGATGGAACTGAAGATTTCAGACCTGAAAGAGCATGGCCTGAGTCTGTTTTATCTGGCGGTGGTTGCGGTGGCCCTCTCGGTGGTATTGGCGATTTTTACTGCCGACCTGTTCTTCGGCCAGTACCACCTCTCAGTGGCAGCGATTATCGTGCTGTTTGCCATGGTTCTGGCAACCGACCCTGTATCCGTGGTCAGTATTTTCTCCAAGTTTAATCTGCCCCATAAGCTGAAAATTCTGGCTGAAGGTGAGAGCCTGTTTAATGATGCTACAGCACTTATTGTATTCGTCTTCGTCGGGCTCTATGCGCTGGAAGGTGGAGAGATATCGGTCGGTTATGTAACTGAAACCAGCTTGATTGTTGTTCTGGGTTCGGCTTTTCTTGGTTTTGTCGTAGGCATGGTCGGGCTGCTGGCACTGAAAACGACAGAAAACCGGATTGCCGAGATGATGTTACTGATTATCACCGGTTATGGCGGATTTGAGCTGGCCGAACATTTTTACACCCTGCTTAATGTGTTCGGGGCACATTCACATATGCACCTCTCCGGCATTCTCAGCTGCATCTTCGCGACCATTACGATTCACCATCTGATGACCCGCAGCAGTGAAGCGGATCAAACTCAGATGGAGCGTGATGAGGCTCGCCTGTTGCAGGAGACTCAAAATGAGACCCCGTCACGTAATATTATTGTCTCTGCGCTGACGCGCATCCGCATCTCTTCGCAGGAGCAGGACCGCCATGCCCGCTCCAAGGAGGATGTGCAGTTGCTGGCACTGGTAGCCAATACCATTCTGTTTGTGGCGATGGCTGAAATTGTGGATCTGTCGCTGCTGTGGCATTACAAGACCGAGATTCTGGCGATGTTTGTTGCCACGACAGTGATTCGTGCGCTGATGATGGCCAAGTTCGCCGTGATTACCAATCAGACAACGCATATGACCAATGTCAATTTCCGCTGGTGGGGCGTGCTGACCTTTGCCGGTATCAAGGGCGGTCTGTCTGTGGTGATGTTGATGATGATTCCTGCGGGTTTTGAGCATCTGGAAATGTTCAAGGCTGTTGTGATCGGTGTGATTATGCTCTCGACCTTTATCTACTCCGGTATTCTGTTGGCGATTATTGGCGCCAATAAGGAGAGTTTCGCCCGCGAAGTGCAGGCAGAAGGCGACTCGCACTGATTGATCCCTGCCACATGGATTCACCCAACCAGAAGGCCCGGCATTGCCGGGCCTTCTGGTTGGGTCATCGCGCATTAGCGGGTAGATCCGGCTACTGGCCCGGCCCAGCAGGCAGGCTATTTCCGGCTGTTATTACCTGAGGCTCGACCGGCAAGGTTCGGCCAAGAATGGACAGTCAGCAACCTTTCTGTGACAATCGATATCTACTCAGGGAAACCAGATAAAGTTCCTTGTTTTGCCTTTAATATGCAATAACATGGACAATAAGG
>PFXI01000074.1:0-2519 GCA_002791575.1 Zetaproteobacteria bacterium CG_4_9_14_3_um_filter_54_145
AGAAACGCTCACTCCGTCTTAACCAAATTTAATCTGTTATTGTCGAAATAACCATTTTTGCAACCAATGGCTGCTCATGATTTTAATGCGATTGCCCTGCTACGTACAGCACATTTCTTGCATGGATAATACTGGCCGCTAGTCTCCGCTTCCATGTCAAAACCTACCCCCAACGAACATCTGTATCTGGTCAAATTTCTTATCATGTCGGTCGTGTCCTTCTTCATCGGCACAGTCCACGGCCTGTTGCAGGTTATTCCATCTGTACGCGCATGGCTTGATTCCATAGGCAGCCCATATGGCGGCCCCGGCCATATGATTGATCCGCTGGCCCATGCCCATATCAATCTGGTGGGCGGCGTCACCATACTCGGCATGGCTGTCACTTATTATATGTTACCCAAAATAACCGGCAAAGCGATTCACTCGCACCGGCTGGCGGAACACTCATTCTGGTGGACGACCATCGGAGTAAGTGCTTTTTACATATCCCTGCTTATTTTCGGTTTTATTGAGGGCAACCTGTGGTTAACCGATCCTGCTCAGGTTCCATCTGTACACCGTTTTTACGGGCCTGTTATCTCTGTTGCCGCCTCGGTACTGGCCGTGGGTTTCTGGGTCTATCTGGCCAATGTGATGATGACCCTGAAAGATATTTACAAAAAACATTAGGCAACCGGAAGATCCATGCGACTAGAGTGCGGCTGCCCCTCGGAATTCCCAAACTGGAACAATCAGGATATTGATCTTGGTGCAACCCTCGTCCATGAACAGGGTGCTGCGATGTTCTTTCACATGCCTATCGGGTTTGAAGCCTGCCTGGATCGCCAGCACCATGACATCGAAATACTGGACCTGCATGAGCAGTGGCCCGGCTTCGTGTTAACGCAATCAGCCATGTTCCGTGGACGCATCCTTGCCCTGCTCACCGAGGATAACTCGCCTGCACGCAGAACCTACCGCTTGAAAAACCCGTATATGCTGCGTGTGCGCTTATTCAAGGGTAATATCAGTGACATCAAAACCGCGATCCGCGATATGCAGTCCGAGCTGTTTGATGAGGGACGCATGCCGAAAGATCTCTACCTGAGCTACCTGACCTGCCCCCGCTGCCAGAATAAGCGCGGCGGCACACAGATCATGCTGCTTCGCCACTGGGTTAAAAGCCCGAAGCTCGAACAACGCCTGGCAAAACATCAGAAAACGTAATAACGCTCGGGGCTCCCCTGCTACTTCTCACGCTCCGATTTAAACCAGGCAATAATATCCGCACGATCACGCGCAACGATGGGCGGTAGCTGCATACGCGTATTCGCCTTGACCGCGCGCGGATCAGTGAGCCATGCATCCAGAGCAGCCTCATCCCACACCGCAAACGGCACACCACTGATTGTCGGAGCCCGTCCGTACACCCCTTTGAGTCCCGGTCCGATACTGCGGGAGAGCGTACTGAGATGGTGGCATTGCATACAACGCACCGTCGCCACAATCCTGCCGCGCTCGGGATCAACTGCAAAACCGGAGTCGGCCTGCGCATATGAAACAAAGGGCAGAAACAAGACAATCAACAGACAGCCCCGTGTCAACGGGCAGCCTCCGCAGAGAGCGGAAATATCAGCTCGCCATGCTCACCATTGCGCGTCAGCCGTACATACAGATGGCCATGCTGCACATCTTTCACCGGCAGTGCCCGGCGAAAGACGCCAAGCGCACCATCCGGCATCGCCTGTTTCCACATTGAACCAGAACTATCTGTACGCACCTCTACCAGTAAATTATTAATAAAGCCGCGCTGCTGACGAGCGGCAATAATCAGAAACTCATTCATCCCCGGGCGCACCTGCTCCGGTCTGGTCTCCACCCGCATGGTCAGGTCCTGCCATGATTGCGGTGCTGCCAGCCAAACAGAATCATCTGCCGAACAGGAGGCCAATAACAGTGCACACAGGCTAAAAAGAAAGCGACGCATCAGTTGTCATCCGCCCTGGCATAACGGGTCAGGTAGTCGCGTACACGCACCATATCCGCGGCCATAATGGGAGGTATCCGGCTCTCTATGCGGTGCAGCTGCATGCGGGCAATAACACTCGGCCACTCAGCTGCCGTATGCGCCGAAGGTAAAGACGGTGCATGGCATTGTGAGCACTGGGCATAATAGTTATTAAATAGCGGGCTACCCATATCGGGGTAGTCAGTGCGCTCAGGCGGAGCTGAGCATGCAACCAGCATGACTGCCATACAAAGTGTCGCTATAAAAGCTGGCATCACTTGCCATCTCCCCCATGGCCGGGCATATCAATATCATCATGTTCGGTATCCGAATCCAGGCGTCCGCCGCGATCCGAGCCATACAGATTGACCATGAAAAAAATAAAAATAAACGCCACAATAAAATAGAGTACAGCATACAGGTGCCCTATCGTAAACCAGGCCCGCGCATGATCCGGCCTGTCACCCCAGAACGGCAGGGAGAGGCCAAAGGCCACGATAAGCACCCCTATAATCACCGCATAAAACCA
>PFXI01000074.1:2529-16786 GCA_002791575.1 Zetaproteobacteria bacterium CG_4_9_14_3_um_filter_54_145
CGCTCTTCATCGGAGGCATAACCGTAGTTATCTTTAGATGTTTTTCCCCATTCAACGCTGGTCTCGTCCAGTGGTGCCTTATCATCGGTCTGTTTCGTCATCTCAACTCCCTGGCGCAAAATGCGTCACATCAAATACACCCGACCAACCACTGGTGGAAGTGGCATAGACTCGAAAACGGTACAAGCCTTTCGGCAGTGATTCAATCACATGCAGCGCCACATCCTTGCGTCCGGCCGTATCAAAACGAACCCGCGTGGACTGCAACTGATATTGAGCCGGATCCAGACCCTCAATACGCAACGTGATATCCGTCGGATGATATAGTTTGTGGGCAACATTAATACGGTAATCCAGCACCTTGGCCCCGTGCCAGGCCTCGCTGCGATAGACCGAAAATTCATTGTTCTGATAACCCGCTATACCGATCATAAAGAACACAGCACCGATCACAGTAGCCATGGATGAGACCCTGGCGCGGGCAAAAAAGGATGCCACCGACCCCATCTCCTTGCCGCTTTTCTTCGGCTTGTCTTTGTCACCAATGGCAAAGCTGAGCAAGCCCGGGCCTGCCAGTTTTTTACTCTTTGTATGCAATTCATCACAGGCGGTAATGCACTCACCGCAGTTCACACAGGAGTCAAACACCTCGGTCTGCCGCGGATCAATATCGAGAAAGCACGAATCGACACAATAGTGACAGGTTGCACAATGATCACTGCGTGCAATATCGTAGTGAATATGCAACGTCTCCTTCGTCTTGAACGAATGCTGCCACACACGATAAATACACATGTACTTACACATCAGGTGCCTGATCACCACAATATCCAGCATAAATATGGCAACGCAGACCATATAAATCCAGTGCAGGGAACCTGCCAGACGTGTATCCTCTGAAAAGGTGATCAATGACCATATCGCCGATGGTGGATAAAAATAGAGTAGCGGGATCAGGGCAAAAAACATGGCCGGCAATAGTAAGCCGATGGCCAGCAACACGTAGTTCAGTGGCGACTGTTTGCGACTAGCCACCGTCATTCTATCGCCGGACATATCCATCATCTGCGCGCGTCGGCCCAGCAACTTCTCGGTCAGCATATTGGCGTATTCTGAAACAGTATTCTGTGGACACATCCAGCCGCAAAAGACAGAACCGACCAGTGAATACATCATCACCAGCAGACTGGCGATAAATACCCAGAAGCCCATGACAATAAATATATCGGAGAACCAGACCTGACGATCCAGCATGATAAAACCACCAACCTGCGGATCAATGCGAAACAGACCGCTCATCGGGATAACCACCAGCACAAGCAGCGTCAGGTACTGCACCGCCCTGCGGGCGGCGTGTAACTTCGTCGCACCCGCCACATGCTCCTGTTGAACAGGTATCTGTTTTAACGATTCATTTGGGGACATTGGCGAATATTACCTTTCACTGATATATTTAGCCAGCGGACTGACTGCCAGCAGTCGCCGCTGCCACGCAGCAGCAGCCACAGCATGATCCTCCCGCAGCTCCATCGCCATCATCGCGCGCAGGGCCAACTCGTGATCAGGCCTTAGCGCCAGAATGCGGCCAAGTGCGTCACGTCGCGACACACCGTCTGCAGATACGGTCGCAAGTGTGTCATACATGCGATCTGCCAGCGCAAAGCCCGGCCAGCGATCCAGCGGGTTGGCGCGATAGGCCAGGCGCGCCATCTCGACAACGCGACGCTCATCTCCAGCCAGCTCCGCCTGCCACAAACGCACATTCAAGGCTGTCGCTACGCGTGCCCGTTTGAAAGACTGCATCTGCCCGGCCGGTATGCCGAGCATCTGCGCAGCCAGCTCATCCCGGCTCCTCCAGCTCAATAGCCAGCGCCACATAGAAGCGATATCTACACCATCGCCAAAACGGACCCGGGGCAGACTGTATTCAATCACCGGCGCCCACTCATCCTGCAGCGGGGTAGAAAAATCAGGGATCTCTCCCCAGTAGCGCCCCAACCAGGTCCACACCCCTTCACCGCCGCTTGCCTGTAGTTGGGCCGGCAGAGGCATGCGCTGATATCGACTCAGCAGCTGGGATGCATCTGCAGCACGCCCCTGATAACCGACCAGAGCAATACGGTAACCATCTATAAAAAGCGACGCATGCTCAAACACCGAGGCAAAGGTATGCATCACAACCTGAATGGAGGCCACATCGAACTGATTCAGCGCCAGCCATTGCACGAACAGGCCACCATCATGCAAGCGCGCCTTTGCCCGTCTGAACTGCTGCAACGACAACAGGTTCGCGCGCCCGACCATATCGGGATGAAACAGATCACCGACAATCACATCATAACTATGCGTATCAGAGCGCAGAAAACGTCTGGCATCATCATGCACCACATGCATCTGCTTGCAGACGCCGCCATTTACCGGTGCAAACCAGCGGTCAGCCGCATCAATTGCCCCTTGCGACAACTCAACCGCCGTACGCTCCAACCCGTTAAACGGCAGTGATCCGGATGCTGTTACCGCAGTGCCCAGACCAAGAAAGAGTACAGAGCGGGGTTCAGGATGCAGCAGCAGTGGCAAACGTGCCTGATTTTTCTGCACGGTGACTGCCGTCGGATCACTGGAAGCATCCATGCGCTGCAGATCGGAGAGCAGTACCCGCTGCCCGTCAGGTTGCTCTACCACATGCGTAAGCGAAACAGCATCCTCATACACTGACAGGTCCACCGATCCGGGCAGTGCCGGCAATAGATCAGCTACCGGCGGTAGCGCTCTTACGGGCCAAGCGATCATCAGCAGCAGCGGAACCGCCAACCAGAATCGCCTGTCGCTCACCCAGCGCATTCCGCACAACAGCAGCATCAGTGCCGCGACACATAGTGAAAGCGCTGTACCCAGCCATGGAATCAGTATAAATCCGGCCACCAGTGCCCCGACAGCAGCACCCAGACTGTTTGCACCATACCACCAACCGCCCGCCTCAGCCTGCTGTTGATGAAAGCGCCTGGCCAACAACGGCAACCATGCCCCCAGCAGCAGCGTCACCGGCAGCGTAGCGAGGGCCACGGCCCCGCCCTGAGAAAGCATAGCGGCAGCCAGTGAAGAAAACTCGCCCCTGCCAGCCCACTGGCTTATGGCTGGAAGTGCATACTGCCCTGCCACTGCCGCCACTGCCGCCAACAGCGGCATCAGATTAAGCCACCCTTGTGCATGCAGTCGGCGCGCCATCAGGCTGCCCAAACCGATTCCCGTCAGATATACAAACAACAAAATGGCCAGAATATACTCGGTGCGTAACAGCACCATGCCGTACTCACGTGTCCACAACACTTCCAGCATAAGCGCTGCCGCCCCGACACCGGCATATGCCATTAAATCCAGCCAGGCAGGTCGGCTGACTTGCACGCTGCGAATCTGCTGTTCAGTCGCAGAGAGGCGGTGAGATAACAACCAGGCTCCGATAGCCAGCAGCAGTCCGAATGCGGCCACCAGCCACAAGGCCGAGCGCCAGCCCAGTGCAGGCAACAGCAGTAACGGCAGGAGGGCGCCTATCGCACCACCGAGCGCATTCACCCCGTACATAGAGGCCAGTGAAACCCGAATGGCTGAAGCAGCCCTCAGGGCCAGTGGAAATGCAAGGCCCATAGCCAGAGCAGGTGGAAACAGCAGCAGCAGTACACCTGCGCCCTGCAGCCCCTGCCAACCGGCCAGCGACAGATCCGCCCCCAGCATCAGCAACGCGGTATCCAGCCACGGCATGCACAGAGGCAGGAGCAGTGCGTACAGGGCAATCGCCCCTTCCAACAGCGCCAGCAGGGCAAGTGCGTTACGTGCAGAGACCTGTGAGGCACGAGATGTGAGTAAAAAACTGCCCGCACCCAGACCTGCCATAAATGCGCAGACAGTAAACACAACGCCGAAAATGCTGATACCGAACATCAGTGAAAGCATACGCGTCCACAGCACCTCATAAGCCAGCGCGGTCACACCCGTCGTGCCATAGAGGCATAGCAATGCCCACGCCAGTTTGCGCTGATTCAGCAACACGGGCGCGCCCGGAACAGAGGCGAATTCAGACCAATAGCATACAATCTATTCATTCAAAACAGCTTAATGATGAAGCAGGGCGAATGGCAGACAGTCGCACATGAAAGCAGTGAACTCCGGACATGGCAGGCGAAATGCGTGTATATCTGTGTCCATGCGTGACCAACGTGTTTTCTGTCTATTTTTCAGTAATCGCGTTGTTTACCAGGGCCAGAACCAGGCGATGGCAGTAGCTGAGTGCACACAAGCCAGCGTCATACTGAGGCCGGCAAAAATCATATGCGGTATAAACACATCTTTATCAAATACCACCATGGCAATACCGAACGTGGCGGTAAGAAGCAGAAGAACCAGTAGCGACAGACCCATCAGAAACAGAATCTGATGTTTACGTTCGGTTTCTATTTTCCGTTGTGGACTGTCTTCCTCTTCGCCACCACCGAACTGCTGCATCACAGCTTCGGCTGATGTGCTGGTCTGCGTCGACACACCTGCATCTGATACTACCGGTGCCGCAACCCCGATCTGGGCAGAGAATAAAACCAGGACCGACAGTAGCAGTGCGGAAAAAAACCTAGGCATGATCATTGCCCTCTTCGTCGTCTTCACGACGTAATGCATTGCGCCAATATAGAACAGCCATCAGCAACATCGGCGCAAAGACCATAAAGAAGAGAAAGATGAAAATAATCCATGGTGTATCAATGGATACATGCAAAAATCGATAGCTGTCCAGTGCCCATGCGCTGGCAGGTGCCAGCAGTGCGACCATCAGTAACAGATTGCGCCAAATCGTCATCATCTATTTCTCCTTGTCCTTATCGACATCCATCGCACAGCGAAATCCAAAAAAATCTGAGGCGTAATTAGGCAGCGCATAGTTCCGGTGATAACTGGTGGTAGACAAGGGATCACTTTTCCATGACCCGCCTCGCATCACGCGGTAAACAAGCACCTCTTTTTCATCGGAGCCACGCTGATAATTCGGATCCAGAGCCTTGGGTTCAAACACATCCGATTTTGCACCAGTGCCGGGATAGGGTGCAAATTGATCGGCCACCCATTGCTGCACATTGCCAGCCATATCCATAACCCCGTAAGGACTGGCACCCTGTGGGTATTCATTCACCGCCGAGGTATGACGCACCTTATAGTAGGTATTCAGGTTATCGGGGTTCATCTCATCACCCCAGGGCCACCTTCTGGCATCCGTACCGCGAGCAGCCTTTTCCCATTCCGCTTCGGTAGGCAGTCGCTTTCCGGCCCAGGCACAATAATCACGGGCATTGTACCATGAAATCATCGTCACCGGGTGCAGTGCCATGCCGGCAACAATGCGCCCTTCATCCCAATTCAGCGGCGGACGGTAATGCTCTGCGGCTACAAAACGGGCGTATTCAGCCTGAGTCACCAGATATTTATCAATTTTGTAAGCCGGCATACGCACCAGATGAGCAGGCTTGTTCTCATCATTAGTACGAGGGTCATCACTGCCCATAGTAAATACACCGGCAGGCACCGTTACCATCCAGCCCAGATCACGCCACTGCTCTTCACTGAGCAGACCGGCTGTCTGGTCAATGGTATAACCGGCCGTATCGCCACCAAGATTTTCGTGCGTTGCCTGAAGATGAATCTCTTCACCCGCGGCGCGAATATGCTGCTGCATATCTACCGCTTCATAACTCGATTTGGCCTGCATTTCATCAATGCGCATTGAGCCCAGTTCAATCACATGCAGTGATCCGCCAATCATGGCGACAGTGATACAACTGATCAGCGTAGCCATCAGCAGACGCTGACGGCGCCGTTTCTGTTTTCCGGTTATTTGTGGGCGTTTCATTTGCGGAGGCTGTCCGCCTGATCACGATCATCGTCCGGTAGAGCGACTGCATCCGGTGCCGGGCCATAGCGATGCAGCCAGCCGGTACGTCTGCGTACAATAATTTCACCTATGAAGCCACCGACGGCACAAAACTCCATTTGCAGGATCATAAACATCACCCACAGTCCCCACGGCAGTAGCTCGACGCCAGCAGGCAGCGTGGAATGAATACTCTGATAGTAGCCGAACAACAACACGGCCAGAGGTGGGAAATGAGCCAGATATTTGGCGCCATATCCGTAAATCATACCAATCACAATTCCGGCTGCCACAGGTAGCAATGTCATGGAGAGAATCCAGCTACCACTGAATGTTGCAATGCCGGTAAACCAGTCCAGATGTACACCTAACCCCAGAAACCCCGCCTGTATCATAATACAGCCGACGACAAAGGCAGCCAGCCCTCTCAGCCAGACCGGCGCCCACTGCACATGCACGACATCCATTGCAGCCTCATGATTTATAATTGCTTTTGGCTCACTTGCTTGATTCATTATTTACCCGTTAATTTTTTCTGTTCGGCCTTGCGTGTCTCATCCAGATACCAGTCCCGCACTTTCAGACTGGAGAAGTAGTTGGAAAGCAGTCGCCGGTCATCTTCGGACAACGATGCGTATGAGGGCATTTTGTAATCATCCTTCAACCTGCTGGGTAGAATCGATTGAGGATTTTCACTGGAGAAATAGAGATAAAGCCACTCCTCTGTCCGTAATGAACCGATACCATCCAGACTAGGAGCGGGAATTGAGTCGTATATATTTTTCACTGACCATATTTTATGACAACTACGGCACTGCAGTTTTTTATACAACGCATCGCCTGATCGGGATAAGGCGGCATTAGCAGTCGAATAGTATGGCAGGCCGCGTTCAGAGACATCCGGCTGGTTGGGATAGAGTGCGGACTGTATCACAGCCGCAATAAACACACCTGCCAGCAGAAAGATGGCCGTATTGACAACGGTCATCCAGTTCAATCGTTTCAGCATGGCTTACTGCTGGTCCCTTGCTTCAGCTTCGCGCTCTGCAAGCAACTCTGTGCGACGGGCTTCCTGTTTGGCATTAACCTGTTTGTATTTGGAAAATTCCTCAGGTGTCATCTTGCTCTCGTCATTATCATCAAATACCAGATATTTAATGTCTTCATCAAACTGCTCATTCCGGGCTGCCCAGCGAATACCGAAGGCCACACCGATAAGTATGGCTGCACCACTGATCAGCCATATATAAATCGTCCATCCGTCCTGTAATTCTATTCCAAACATTGTTACCTCCTGAGGCGTACTTTCTAGTTAGAATAAAAAACCATCCAGCAATTGTAGCGCGGCAAATGCAATTGATGCAAACACACCAAGCACAATCATGATCAGCAGCACCTTCTCACCAGTCTTAAGCGCTGCACCCTGACCAGTACGTGCATAGACTGCAATAATACCTAAAAAAACCGCAATTCCGACCATCAGAAAGACGAAGATGAAAACACTGTAGCCGTGACTTCGCATGCTTTCGATGCCCAGATCAAAGGTCTGCTCAGCTACTTCTGCAGCCATTACAGATGTTGTTGCCGGCAGTAGTGCCAACAGCGACATGGTTAATCTTTTTAGCAGTGACATGTTCACTCCAATCATTATTTACGAACCATACAGCTACAATGATGCAAATCAAATATTACTATAATAGAATATATTTATTCATGAGGTTTTCGCCGCCTAACTCTAGTACAGTTGAAAGTAACGTCGACATGCAATACCGCCCTACATGCACAGACAAAAAAAACGCCGCCCGAAGGCGACGTTTCTTTGTTCAGACTTAAACCTTGATCAGAACGTATTCTTACGTGGATCAGGCGTTCCCTTCTTGTGCTTGTCAACAAACAGACCATAGATCACTGGTATCAACAATGCCAGTGTAATAACCAGGGCGCCTGCTATTTGTGGATTATCCAAATCAATCATACTCAGTCTCCTTAATGCGCAATGGTGTGGTCTGGACGCCAGCTGAAGTGCGGCAGACGTTTAACGGTGATAATCACAGCCAGACAAAAGAAGATAAACCACCAAACAGCAATGGTATAACCCTTATCCCACCAAGGCTGCTTGGCAGAGATGGTTCCATCAGGCAAAATGTTAAAGAAATTGGCTTTAATTACATCAGGACCAATCACACTATACTCTTCCAGATCAACACCGGCATGCTGCAATTCAACAATCTGCGGTGCAACCACACGCAACTGATCCAGATCGATCGGATGCTGCGCACGCTGGAACGTATATGGTGAATCGAAATGCTCCAGTGAGTCTTCAATCATCGCCATCGCACGCGAGTTAGCTTCGTTATGGGTGATGGATTTATCATTCATCACTTCCTGTACCATAGATGAGTTCATCAAGGATACATAGTCCGCGTAGATCGCTGCTGTAGGACGCTGTCCGTACAGGGGAAAGGTCAGTGCCATTGCCGTAAAGTAGGTCAATATCAGCAGACCGATTACCGGGCGAGGAAGTGGATTATTATTCTCCGCAATACCACCCAGGCTTTCATGCTCCCATGTATGCTTCGCATCATTATTCTGGTCCTCTGATGTTAACGTATGCAGAGGCCGGTTAAATATCCATGCCATTATATATATCCCTCCCTTATTTCAGATTAAGCACAAAGTCGATCAGCATGCGTGCTTCACTGTCAGATGCAGGTGTTGGTACTTCCGGTGGATAGATACTACCTTCGGCACCAGCTGCGTACGCCATATATTCCTTATCCCATGCATGCAGATCAATCGTGTTGCCTTCTGCATCTTTTGTACCCCACAGGTAATCATAACGAGGCATGATGGAGTGCGGCTGTACCAGGCGAGGATTGAAGAAGTGCATTGTCATCCATTCGCGTGATGAGTTACGTGAACCAACATGCAGCAGATCAGGCGCCTTACGGTCGGAACCGAATGTTGTTGGAGACTCACCATTGAAGTCACCAACCAGAGGTGGACGACCGAATGTCTGCCAATCCTGTGTCTGCTCTGGCAGCAGTGTATGACACCACCAGCAACCTTCACGTACAAACATCGTCTTGCCGGAACCGGCCAGCAACTGCTGATCAGAAGCTTTCAATACCGCATCAGCAGTCCAACCACGTGTTGCAGTGGCAAACTCGATATATGGGGTATCATCTGCATCAACACGCACCAGAAAGACGCCACCGGCCTCTTCACTGGCTTCACCGACGCGGCCCTTGTCGCGCGATACTTCCTGAACTTTCTCACCCAGGATATTGTCGTGGGTCAGGCCGTTAGGAAAATGTGTACCCGCTGGAAAGACATAGGCATTGGTCTTGTCAATTGCAGCACCAGTCCTTGGGTCCTTGCTAAGTACAACCTTGATCGGTTTGTCCTTACCCTGCAGAAATGGATCGTAATAGTTAAAGCCGGTTTCCCAGCCATAGGTCAACTGCTTTTCAAGCGCCACTTTTGTAGATGACATGCTTGAAATGTCAATGCCTGGCAAAAATATGGTTACAAACATCGAGAAGCTCAAGGCGAAGCCAAACATCATGCAACCGATTTTATATTCTCTAAAAGCCACGGATATTCCTCCCTTTTATATTAAAACTATGATAACAGGGCCGGCCGATGCCGGCCCTGTGCATTACCATTTATCGTGTATAAGCTATTTCTACCGGCTGACGTCCAACAGGAATCACAGCACCAGCGCGGGCAGTCATTACCATATTGTACATCCAGATGATGTTACCGAAGAACACCATCGTACCACCAAGCCAGCGTACGATCATGTACGGATGCTCAGCGATCACCACGTCAACATACGGCACTTCGTAGATCTTGGCAGCGCCCTGGATCAGACCGGAAATGGTCATTGAGACCCAGTACAGGGAGAAGCCGATCAGCAGCATCCAGAAGTGGAAGTTGGCCAGTGATGCGGAGTAGAGCTTGCGACGCAGCAGAACCTGCATACCGTAGTAGACAGATGCAGCTTCAGCGAAGGTCGAGAAGCCCAGCAGCGCCAGATGAGCATGCGCCACGATCCAGCCGGTACCATGAATGTACCAGTTGATAGCACGAGTCTGCTGGAAGCCGCCCTGCATGTTCAACGGGATAGCAAGCAGTACGCCGGTAATGGTGAACTTGATCTCGATGTTGGATACGAACAGTGACCACTTACCCTGCATTGTCAGCAGAATATTACATACGTAGGCGACAGCCGGCACCAGAATCAATACGCCTTCCACTGATGCGAATGACTTCAGCCATTCTGGCAGTGGAGAGCTCATCAGGTGATGTGCAGCAGGTGTGGAGTAGAACACTACGATTGACCAGAAGTGCAGATGACCCACGCGATGTGAATAGAGCGGGTTACCGGTAATCTTCGGCACAATGTAATAGGTGATAGCAGCTGCCACAGGGGTAATCAGCAGACCCAGAATGTTATGGGCGAACCACCAGGTCATGTACGCTTCATTCAAACCGGTCAGATGGAAGAACTCCGGCAGATTACCAACCAGGAAGGTGATCACAGTCATGAACATACAAGCGGCAAAGAACCAGTTTGTGGTATAGATACCCTGGGTACGACGGTTGATGATCGTCATCCAGACATTCAGCGACCATGGCACTACCATAATAAATGCGATGTACAGGTCGATTGGCCAGATATGATCAGAATACTCACGACCGGACGTAACACCAGCCCACAGCAGAGACAGAGCCAGCACGAGGCCTACGTTATACAGCATGCAGTTCCAGACACCGAGCTTCTCGGACCACAGCCTGGTGTTACCAAGTGCAGGCGTGATGTACATCATGGATGCAGCAAATGCCATGCCGATCCAGCCGAAAATTACCGCATGCACGTGAACCTGGCGCATATGGCCAAACTGCAGAGCATACAATCCATGATACCAATCTGGAAACGCCAGCTTTGCGGCGTTAAAGGAACCAATACCGGTACCGATAATAAACCACGCTATGGATGATATTCCAAAGAACAGTGCAGCTGTTCCCTGTGGAATATTCTCCTCTTTTGAAAATAAATACTTAAGCATCTTCTACAGACCCCCTATGATATATAACTGCATTAATCGTGTGCATCTTCATCATGTTGGCCGGGCATCAACAGATACCATGCAAACCACATGCTCGAAAATGCGAGTGCAACACCTAGAATTGAAGCAATCGTACTCATATTATTCCTCCGTTAACCCTTCGATAATTGCGTGCTGTTTCAAGGCATAACCAAGAATCAACACGAAGGCGATCCCAAAGATGAACATAATCCAGTCCGCAGTCCCCTGATAGGTTCGTGGATCATATGGATCCATAAACCACATTCCTGCCTCGCCAAATGGGCCACGCCCTACGGCAAGCAGAAACGCGCATGTAAACACCGAGCCATTGCCCATGCCGGTGGTCATGCCAGCGATGATAGTTAACCATACACTTTTCATTCAGCCCTCCTCTCTTTATGAATTCAACATGAATTCCCTTTAATAAAAGGCACGCTAGCTCAGCCAATACCCATGTCAAGAATATTCATCCCGACCGGATTAAAAACCAACACCTACCCCGTTGATGCCTGCCCCGCAAATCAAACAGGGTCGCCTGCAGCTTCCATGCCGCAGACGACACTGAGCCTGAGTCTAATGGGATACTATTATTTGAAATTTACACCGCGAATCAACTCTTTTTCACAGCACAACGTGCGAATATGACCAACCATCTGGGTCAGCTCTTCTTCGGTAAATACATCGCCCCAGGCCGGCATCTTGACCGATTTGTTGACAGCAGGACCGCCAAACTTGATAGCCTTGTAGATCTCCGTATTGGTACGTGTCATCATATATTTATTGTCACTATGATCACGCGGCCGCACATTCATGGCGGGCACATTAACCCCGTCACCCTTGCCATGCATGCCATGACACTGCATGCAGTAGCTCTTGTAGTTCAGGTAAGCCTCTTCAGCCATGACAGCCGATGGCAATAACCAGGCCACAACAGCTGTAGTCATCACAAGCCTAATCGCTCGTTGCATGGTAATCCTCCTTGGCAAGCAGAATCAGGTAATTCACAATTTTCTGTAAATCCTCCGGCTTGACGTTTCCGTTCGGCATCCAGATCTTTGGATCCCAGTTTCTCGGCCGCTTGATATAACTAAGCATAAACTCAGGCTGCAGCCTGCTCCCTGCCGTATATAACTCAGGCCCGGTATAACCGCCGAATCCAGGTTCGATCTGATGACAGGATTGACAGCCATAGACCTTGTCGATCAGCACCTCACCCTGCTCAAGGGTCACCGTCTTGCTGGTATCCAGCATCATACCGGCAACCTGCTCTTCATTCGCCTTAAGCTGCATCAATGCATCAGCAACCACTTCCGCTTCAGCACCTGTCAGAATATCATGCCTGAGCGGCTTGAGGACAGCACCCCAAAGAACGTCAAACTGCTTGGCATCTTTTTTTGTATCCTGATGTTTTTTTGGCGTTGAATTGATTGTGCGCAGATAATTCACGCCTGCCGGACGAAGCCGCTCCGGCTTCTGCAACCAGCTCACCAGCCACTCACGACGAAATTTATTGCCTGCATAAAACAGATCAGGCGCATCACGCTTCCACAGATCACGAATCGTCTGTGGTGCCGGACCGGTCAGATTATGGCACTCTGCACAACGCTGATTGAGTATCTCCGTGCCGTCCTCACCTGCGCTGACAAGCGCAGGTGAGATAGCAACAGCCAGAAGAATTGAAAACAGAACTCGTTTCATTCTCGCTCCCTAGTTATGGCGACTGCCACGCTTCTCTTTCACAGGCTTAACACCACGCAACCGCGGCTGCTCAAACAGGCCATAGCCTTTTTTCATCGATTCCTGAAAAAAGAAGTCCGGGTCATAGTCTTTGTCCTTCCAGACATACCAGCTATCCATTGGTGTGCCTTCATATTCCTGAACGGTAATCGGACCACCGGGGAATTTACCACGCGCGGTCACATGCTTATCGACATGATCATGGAAAATAAACCGCCCCTCTTTGTGGTTAGCCGTATAGATGGCATCGTAGCGCTCACCCGGGCCAAACATGATTGTTTCCGATTTATAGGGAGCAGCCAGCGGCAGGCCGTCTTTATGTGTGACTGTCCAGTCATGACCATGGATATGCATGGAGTGAATTGCGCCACCGGCACCAAAGAAACGTACACGCACCACATCACCGGTCTTCAGGCGAATAGGCTGGGTATACGGAAATGAACGGCCATTGACCGAGAAATAATCTTCCGTGTCATACGGAGTTGAACCGGTACCATATTTATCAGCATTGGCCGATTCCCATGTCGACATCATCATCAGCACATCTTTTGTAACTGTCTTCTCCAGCGCTGTAGGATTGGCCGGATCAATAATAACCGGTCCCCACATACCGCGCACACCGACATGCTCATTTACATTCACATGACAGTGATACCACAGTGTGCCCGGACGATCTGCAATCATTTTATAGGTAAACGTTTCACCCGGCTTGATAGGCTCCTGGGTAATCCCCGGCACACCGTCCATGCGCCATGAACCAGTCTGATGAAAACCATGCCAGTGAATGGTATGGGAAAGGGATGTATTATTGGTGACGTGAATAATCAGGTCATCGCCCTCTTTGGCATGAATAAGCGGACCGGGCACCTGACCATTGAATGCGAATACCTTGTAATTCAAATCCGGCGCGACGGGAAGCGTCACCTCGTCGATTGTCATTTTCATCTCGCGTGTCTCTGCTTGCGCCGGCGTTGCCGCCAGCAAACAGGCAAAAGCCAGCATCGATAATGAAATCAGCTTGCTAAATCTAGTCATCATACACTCCTCCTGAGTCTCCAATTTAATGTTAAGGAAACTTAATTTGAATGCAAACCATAATTGCATCTTTTAAAGATGTAAAGAGGATGCACGATTAAAGTTGCTAACGCGCGTACGATTGTAAAAGGGAGGATAACGCAGCCGGCAACAGGCTTGCATTCTGCACGGTGGGATTCATTATTCGCGAATGATAGAGCGCATGAAAGAGTTACTTGTTTATGGTGTCAGCGGCATCGCTTCACTGTTTATATTCGGTTATTGTGTACACATATTTGTTGGCGGCCTGGTCAGCGAGCAAACCGAAATCATATTGATCGCAGCCGTCGTACTACTCGGCGCAGCGGCCATCGCCTACTTTGTCTGGGATACCATTCGTCGCACGCGCTAGCCTGAATAATTCATAAACCTTTCAGGCGACCGATTAATATTGTTCACAAAATGGTTTAGTCTTATGCAATCGCCGTTATTTCGGCTCTGT
>PFXI01000062.1 GCA_002791575.1 Zetaproteobacteria bacterium CG_4_9_14_3_um_filter_54_145
CGAAGGGCCGTTTATGGCCGACAACTGCCCTTCGCGAACGGCGAGAACTGGCCGTGATCAACCGGACGCGGATTGACCGCAGTCAGCTTACTACGGCCACTTGTGGTTGATTTCTGAGAGATGGGTCTGTCAGGAAAACAACCCTTTCAGGACGAAGAAGAAGAGGATGGAGAGGCCGGCGCCGGCGGGCAGGGTGACAATCCACGACATGAAGATGGTTCTGATTACATCACCATTGAGTGCGCCGATGCCGCGCGCAAGACCTACACCGAGTACGCCGCCAACGAGCGTGTGTGTGGTTGAGATCGGCAGCCCCGTGCCTGAGGCGAATACAATGGTGACAGCGGCTCCGAGCGTAGCGGCAAAGCCGCGAGAAGGGGTCAGCTCGGTAATACCTGTGCCAACGGTGGCGATCACCTTGTGACCGTAGGTCACCAGGCCGAAGACAATGCCGCCGCCGCCGATAATCAGAATCCACAACGGTGTGGCCGACTTGGCGGCGATTTCACCGGCGCTCTGCACAATGCCGACAATGGCGGCTACAGGGCCGATGGCATTGGCGACATCATTGGAGCCGTGGGCAAAGGCAATGGCCATGGCGGTAAAGATCATCAGCACGCCGAATATTTTTTCCATGCTGGCAAAGTGGAAGTCGCGATCTGCCTCAGGGTCAAATTTGATGCGCTTGATCATGATCGAGCCGATGACCATGATGATTACCCCGATGCCGACGGCAACCAGTGCGCTCTGATCCAGCGGCAGTTTTACCCCCACATGCTTGAGTCCTTTGACCATGGTGACCATGGCGATAATAAAACCGACAACAAAGATATAGTAAGGCACATATTTTTTTGCGCTCGCCACCGGATTTTCGGTGTTGATAATCAGCTTCTGAATGCTGCGGAACAGGAAGAAAGAGATGGCGCCGGCCAGCACCGGTGAGGTGACCCAGCTGGCGGCAATGGTGCCAACCTTGCCCCAGTGCACTGCATCAATGCCTATACCTACTGCGCCGAAGCCGACAATGGCACCGACTATTGAGTGAGTGGTGGATACAGGCCAGCCCTGACGTGTGGCTATCAGCAGCCAGATGCCGGCAGCCAGCAGTGAGGCCAGCATGCCGTAAACCAGCAGTTCGGGTGTATCGCCGAGTGATGATACATCGATAATGCCTTTGCGGATGGTTTTGGTGACTTCACCACCGGCAAGAATGGCACCGGCAAGCTCGAAGACAGCGGCAATCATCACCGCCTGTTTGAAGGTGAGTGCGCCGGAACCGATCGAGGTACCCATGGCATTGGCGACATCGTTGGCACCGATACCCCAGGCCATAAACAGGCCGAATATTGCGGCAAGGGCGATGAATAGCGTTGCGTGCTGGACGAGGATGGATTCCATATCGCTCCTCCTACCGGGCCATCAGCAGTTGAATGCGTCCGCCGACCTGATGCGCGACATCGGCCAGTTTTCCGATCCAGTCGATCATGCGGTAGAGAAACATCATATCCAGCGGGTCGTAGCCTTTCTCGATCTTGAACATCGCATGACGCAGCTTTCTTTCCTGCTTGTCGGTCTCTTTTTCAATCTCTTCCAGCTTGGCAATCATGTTTTGCACGACATCCACCTGGCGACCGCGAAAGCCGGTCTCAACCAGTTCGTCCAGTTCATTGATGGCACTCTGCGCCTGATGGGCGGCATCGACGGCGCGCTGGACAAAGGCAATGAACAGCTCGACAACCGCTTCGGGGATCTCGGTTTTACGACCGGTCATAATGCCGGAAATATCCTGGGAAATATTGGCGATTTTATCCTGCAGACGAACGATATCGAGAATCTGTTCGCGCGGCATCGGCATGAACAGGCTGTTGGGCAGGTGTGTGCGCAGGTCGATTTTGATGGCATCGGCTGCAGCCTCCATGCCGGAGATCGATTTATGCAGTCGTTTGCAGCTACTGTAATCTTTTTCCACCGACGCCCTGAAGAAGAGCGGCAGCTGGTCGGCGCATTCACATACCTTATCCATATGCTGCTGCAATGGTTTTACCGGCGACCCGGCGAACATACTGGTAATTGAACTTTTTCTAACCATAAAGCCCTCCAAAATGCGAGGGCTTTATGTTAGAACATTGTTATCAGGCGGTCACCTGTTGACTTATTTCGCAGAGGCCTAGTTGGGGGTGTTGACCAGAGCTACTGCCGTTTGGTAATCGACATGGCGAACATCATGGCCGCGAACCATATAGATCACCATCTCGGCGATATTGACGGCATGATCACCAATGCGCTCAAGATTCTTACCGATGGAGTAGGCCATCAGGCCTGCACTGATCTGGTGATGATCTTCCAGCATATAGGTCAGGTTTTCCCGTTGGACGGCTTTAAACATGCTGTTGATCTTGTTTTCACTCTGGATGATGCTCAAGGCCAGATCAACATCGCCACGGGCAAAGCTGTCCAGTGCCTGCTGCAGCTGCAGGATGGCTTTTTCGGCCAGGTTTTGCAGGGATTCCAGGTGAATCAGCGGATGATCTTCGCTTTGCAGCAGGGCACCGGCAATGGCTTCTGCCATATCGCCTGAGCGCTCCAGATCGGTCACGATCTTGATGGTGGTCATAATAAAGCGCAGGTCGCTGGCCGCAGGCTGGCGCAGGGCGAGGATAGTACGTGTCATCTCATCGATCTGCAGTTCCAGCGTATTGATGGCATTATCACGCTCGATCACCTTGCGTGCACGTTTGGTATCCTGTTCCAGCAGTGATTTCATGGAGCGGCGCACGGCTTTTTCCACCAGACCGCCCATGGAGAGTACCTTCTCCTTGAGCAGGTTCAACTCATCTTCAAAGCGCTTGATTGTATGCTCACTCATCTTGTTCTCCATCTGTCTGACCATCAGCCGAATCGGCCGGTGATATAATCTTCAGTTTTTTGATGCCGCGGTGCGGTGAAAATCTGTGTCGTTTCTCCGAACTCGACCAGATCGCCCAGATAAAAATAGGCGGTATAGTCGGATACGCGTGCAGCCTGCTGCATATTATGTGTCACGATGACAATCGTATATTCCTGTTTCAGCTCATCCATCAGCTCTTCGATCTTGGCCGTGGCAATCGGATCGAGTGCCGAGCACGGCTCATCCATCAGGATAACATCGGGCTCTACGGCAATGGTGCGGGCAATGCAGAGGCGCTGCTGCTGGCCGCCGGAGAGGGCAGTGCCCGGCTGTTGCAGCTTGTCTTTCACCTCTTCCCAGATACTGGCCTTACGCAGGGATTTTTCGACCAGCTCATCCATCTCCGGGCCGTCATGCACGATGCCGTGAATGCGCGGTGCATAAGCGATGTTTTCATAGATGCTTTTCGGAAACGGATTGGGCTTCTGAAAGACCATGCCGACATGGGTGCGCAGTTGTACCACATCCACCTCTGGTGCATAGATATCCTGTCCTTCGAGCAGGATCTGGCCCTCTACGCGGCAGGAGGCGATACGATCATTCATGCGGTTCATGGTACGCAGGAAGGTGGACTTGCCGCAACCGGACGGGCCGATAAAGGCCGTTACCTTGCCGCTGTAAATATCCAGATCAATGCCGTTGATGGCCTGAAAATCGCCATACCACAGCTTCAGATCGCGTACGGTGATTTTGTTTGTCAATTCAGTGCTCATTGTTTCCTCACCAGGTTTGTTGAGAACGATTTCTCAATTTTACAGCCACTGCGTTCAGGCTCAACAGTACCGTCAGCAGCACCAGAATACCTGCGGAAGTGCGCTCGGCATACCCGCCCATCGATTCGGTAGACCAGGTATAGACCTGTGCCGGCAGTACGGTTGTGGCATCCAGTATCGAAGAGGATGGCTCGGGAATATAAGCCATCATACCGACAATGATCAGCGGGGCGGTTTCACCCATGGCCTGTGCCAGACCGATAATGGAGCCGGTCAGGATACCGGGCATGGCCAGTGGCAATACATGATGCCAGACCGTCTGCAGGCTGGAGGCACCGAGGCCGTAGGCCGCTTCACGGATGGTTTCCGGTACGGCACGCAGTGATGCACGCGTGGCAATAATGATAATAGGCAGCGTCATCAGCGCCAGTGTCAGCCCGCCGGCCAGTGCCGAGGAGCGCGGTACACCCATGAAGTTAATAAATATCGCCAGTCCCAGCAGGCCGTACAGGATCGATGGAATGGCAGCCAGATTATTGATATTCACCTCAATCGCACGTGTCACGGTGTTATCATCGGCAAACTCTTCCAGATAGATGGCGGTCATGACGCCGATGGGCACAGCCACCAGCATGGTCAGCAACAGCGTGAAGACCGAGCCTACGGCTGCAGCCATAATACCGGCCTGCTCGGGCAGCTTGGAGTCGCCCGTGGTGAAGAAGCCGCTGTTGAACACCTGACGCACGCGGCCATCGGCGCTCATCTCATCAACGATCTTCTGATATCGGCTTTTCAGGCCGTGTCCGTCGTGTTGCTTGATGTACTGATCCACACGGCTGTCGGCAGCCACCCACTCTTCGCTGCTGCTGCCGATCATTTCCGGATGCGCTTGCAGATATTGCGGCAGGCCACGCAGCCAGCCGCGGCTGACGATATGACTGAGTTTGTGATCAATGGCCTTGTTATAGTTGGTTTTGGCCGCTTCCACATAGTTAATGGTGACGTGTACTTCGGTCTGGTAAAAGGCCGGTATTGCCTTGCCGATAATATCGATAAAGAAAAATACCAGAAACATCATGGCCAGGGCCAGTGCTGTCATGCCGTACAGGCGAAAGCGGGTATCGGCGCGTTCACGCTGTTTCTGGCGGGGATTGGCTGCACCCGCAATATAATTGATTGGTTTATTCATATTGCTGCCTGAATTTCCGGACCACAATGGTCGAAATAATATTGAGTATCAATGTAGCGGTGAGCAGTACCAGGCCGAGTGCAAAGGCCGACAGGGTAAAGGCTGAATCGAACTCCTGGTCGCCGGTCAGTGCCTCAACGATTTTCACGGTGACGGTGGTCATGCCTTCCAGTGGATTGGCTGTCAGGTTCGGGCGCAGACCAGCCGCCATGACCACAATCATGGTTTCGCCAATGGCGCGTGATACCGCCAGCAGGCAGGCGGCGACGATGCCCGGAAATGCTGCCGGCAGTACGACGTGGCGGATGGTTTCAGCCTTGGTTGTACCCAGTGCGAGGGATCCGTCGCGCAATGATTGGGGAACGGCGCGAATCACATCGTCGGAGAGGGATGAGATGAACGGGATAATCATCACGCCCATAATCAGTCCCGGTGCCAGCGCATTGGTGTAGTCGGCTTGCAGGCCAAAGGCATGGGCCGCCTCGACGATCAGCGGGCTGATGGTGATAGCGGCAAAAAAGCCATATACCACGGTCGGGATGCCGGCCAGAATCTCCAGCATGGGCTTGAGCCTGCCGCGGGCATTATGCGATGCATATTCGGACATATAGATGGCCGAAAACAGACCGACCGGTATGGCAACAAGCATGGCGATCAGCGTGATCATGAAGGTGCCGGCAAAGATCGGCAGGGAACCGAACAGCGGCGGGGCGACCGACTCACCGCCGCGACCTGCGCCGATCAGAAATGCTGTATCCGGTTGCCACTGTGTGCCGGTGATGAAGTCCCATATCGGGATCACCTTGAAGAAGCGGATCGACTCAAAAATGACCGACAGCACGATACCCAGCGTGGTCAGAACCGAAATGGTTGCGGCGGTCAGCAGCAGGGCACGCATCACCTTCTCCACAGCCTGACGGGCGCGGAAATCGGTTTTGATGCGGCCAAGTGCAAACCACAAGCCGCCACCGCCAAGTGCAAAGGCAGAGGCCAGCAGCATCGGTCCCGGTACGGTGAACAGGTTAAACATATGCGCAGCACTGAACATCAGCGAGGCGGCAAGTGCGGGTAGCGCCATCCAGGTCATGGCATAGAGGCCGTAAAAGCCCGGACGCGAATGCAGGCGGTTGCCGGTGGATTCAACCGACAACGCTTTACTGCGTGCCAGCCAGAAGGCCATGGCGGATAATGGAATCAGGCCACCAAAGAACCAGAGGAATAAATCAGCAGTACTCATCAGATATTCAGATCCCCGTCTATTTTATTGCAGTCTTACCCTTCGGCCGCAAGGCTAGCAGTGCGGCGGACGAACACCACCATGCAGTGCTTTGCGGATTTGGACGGGCATCGCTATGCAAGTATGGCTTGCATAGCGATGCCGGTTCGGTGAAAAAAAACCGGCCAGAGCGAACTCCGGCCGGTGCCGAGCATTTTCTTACTTGCTTGCTTACTTTTTCTTGAAGTCGTCAGCGGTCAAGCGCTTCAGAGACTTCAGGCTTGCACGATACTCATCACGCATAGCTGTTGGCAGCGGGATCAGGCCGATTTCAGCACATTCACCCTTGTCGCCAATCATCTGCTCGCTCATGAAGAGGTTTGCATACTCCAGCATACCAGGCACTTTCTTGATGTGTGACTGCTTGATGTAGAAGTAGAGTGAGCGGGAGAGCTTGTATGAACCATTCTGAACAGCAACAGGAGCCGGAGCGATACCTTCGATGGTGGCAGCGCCGATCTTGTCAGCGTTTTCAGCCAGGTAGCTATAGCCGAAGATGCCCAGTGCAGTGGTATCCTTGGTCATCTTCTGAACGATCAGGTTGTCATTCTCGCCGCTTGGTACATATACGCCGTCCTGACGGATTTCGTGGAACTTCTTGAAACCTGCATCGTTATAGACTTTCCAGTGCTTGGTGTTGTGCTTGAGGATCATGTCCTCGAACGCGTCACGGGTACCGGAAGATGTTGGTGGGCCGTAGATGGTGATCTTGCGGTGTGGCATCTTGGCGTTGATTTCATCCCAGTAGTGATACGGGTTATCGATCAGGCCTGACTCATCCTTGTTAGGAACCTTGGAGGCAACAGCCAGCAGCAGTTCCTTACGGGTCAAGTCGATTGCAGCCGCTTCTTTGGACTGGGCGATGGCGATGCCGTCATAGCCGACAACCATTTCAGTGATATATTTAACGCCGTTCTTCTGGCACTTGGAAAATTCCTTGGCCTTCATGCGACGCGATGCATTGGTAATGTCCGGTGTATCCAGGTCGTTGCCTGCACAGAACAGCTTCATGCCGCCGCCGGAACCTGTGGACTCCACAACAGGAGTCTTGAAGTTGGTGGTTGCACCCAGTGCTTCAGCTGTATAGCTGGAGAACGGGTAAACTGTGGATGAACCGACGATCTTGATCTGGTCACGAGCTTCAGCGGTACCTGCGGCCAAAAGCATCATTGCAGCGGTAAGAATGATCTTCTTTTTCATGCTTGTCTCCTTGGTTTGTTAGGATGGAACAGAATGAGGCCGGGGGGACTCCCCCGGCCTTTTTTTCTTAGTACTTAAACTGTGACCACAGACCGACCTGAGTCACTTTCTTGACTGCGCCGATGGTGTAGCCGCTGTTCTTTGTGTCATCCAGGATATAACCCAGAGTCATGTCAACATGCTTGGTAGGGGAGTAGTCCACACCAACAATATAACGCGTACGCTTCTCTTTCACGGTACCCTTGACGCCGGTAGCAGTCAGAGAATATGCATCCTGCTTCTCGTAACGGCCAACCAGACCCATGTTTGAGGTGACTTTAGCATAGCCCCATACTGCGAAGGTTTTAGCGCTGACCAGCTTGGAAGCCTTATCTTTGTTATCGATATAGTTTGCACCGACGCGGAAATCATGACCGATACCGTAGGAAGCCATGACCTGGAACATGCTCTGCTTGCCTGCAGGCGTAGCCAGACCAAATGTCTTCGAAGCGCGGTAGCCATTGTTATAGCCAACGTCCAGTGTCAGACCCTTGATTGGGTAGACGCCTACACGAACCTTGCTGTCGGTACCGTTGGAGCTTGCGATGTTGCCGTAGCCGCCACCGTTAACCTGTGTGACCCAGTATTTTACCAGACCGTCAGCGAGTTCGCCTTTCAGGCCGACACCAAGATCAGCGGAGTCATCATACTTGAACTCATCAGAAGTGACCTTGCTGAAGTAGCGATGCTTCCACAGACCCTGCTCGTAATCGATCCACGGGTTATGGGATACACCCAAACGCAATACAGCTGCATCACCAGCCAGTTTGCCCTGGAGGTATGCATACTTGAGGAAGATGTTAGTACGTTTGCCAAGGCCAGCACCGGTTTCCAGAGCAGCGTCGGTAGTAACGCGCATCATCCAGTCGCTGTTGAATGTGTATTTGGCAGTCAGGTATGCACGGCCAAGGTTGAAGCCGGTGGTTTTGGCTGTTGTTGCTGTAGCGCTCTTGGTTGTTGTCTGGGTGCCGTCAATGAAGACCTTGCCACCGAGTTTCAGTTTGCTCTCGCCATCGTCATATACGTTGACACCGCCGGCGAATGCCGGTGCAGTGAATGCGAACATGGCGATCGCAGCAATAGATTTGATACTTGCTTTCAATTGTTTCTCCTTTTGGTGTTGCAATAGGGTCCCTCTCGGGTCGCGGCGGACGTTAGCCGCTTAATGTGACACCAAGATGACATGCTTGGTGAGTAGGGGCTTTGTCATCCGGATGACTTGTTTGGCGGTAAAATCAGGCCCATTACAAAGAGAAGTTATACAGGAGTGATGAATATGCATGTCACTGACAATTTATTAGCTGCCTATGAGGCAACACTGGAAGCAAGCCCGGTGTATATGCGCTTTCGCGGTATGCCGGTGTGTGAATCTCTGGGGCCGCGCGAAAGCATGATGCTCTTCTCCTGTCTCGATAGCGTGGCCATCGCAAGTGGTGAGACCATCTATCAGGCAGGTGAGGCATCGGATAATACCATGCGTCTGGTTATAGAGGGGCGGGTATCGGTGATCAGCCCGTTGAGAGACGGTTATATAGAACTGGGCGCCGGCGACACTTTCGGGCTGTTTTCGTTCCTTGATGAAGAGCGGCTGCATTCGGCCAGTCTGCAGGCAATCACCGATGTGACACTGCTGACGCTCAACCGGGAATATTTCAATGTCATCACGCTGGAAGATCCGGCGCTGGGCAACCATCTGCTGCGCTTTATGTTCCGCTTGCTTTCGCGCATGTCATTGAAACTGGAGACCGAATATGCCGCCATGCACAATTATGTGACAGCGAGAAGGGTTTGATGCTTGAGATTAGCGGCAACGAATTACAGTATCGTGACCTGATGAAGAATAATATACAGAATAATGAGAACGGTGCGGATATCCTGATTGTTGAGGATGAGGATGCCATCGCGCGGCTGATGAGCCTGCACCTGCGTGCGGCCGGCTTCACGACATACCGCTGTGCCGACGGCGATGATGCACTCAACTGTCTGCGTGACGGGCAGTGGCGTCTGGTGGTGCTCGATCGCATGTTGCCCGGTACAGGTGGCATGCAGGTATTGCGCTGGCTGAAGGCTTCGGAGAAGCGTGCCCATATCCCTGTGTTGATGGTGACAGCACTTGCCATGGCATCCGAGCGTGTACAGGGGCTCAATGATGGCGCGGATGATTATCTGCCCAAGCCGTTCGAGCCGGATGAACTGGTAGCCCGCGCTCGTGCGCTGCTGCGTCGCAGCCGCATTGTCGAAACAGGTATTGCTGTCGAGAACGGTATTCAGCTGGATCCGGATGTACCGGTGGTGTTTGAGGGCAATGTGCGTGTCGATTTGCGACCGATGGAATATAAGTTACTGCAGATGCTGATGAAAAAGCCGGGTAAAACACGCAGCCGGGATTATCTGCTGGATCATGTCTGGGGTGATGATGTCTATGTTGAGCCGCGCACTGTGGATGTCACGGTCAAACGGCTGCGCAAGGCACTGAAGGAGCTCGGGCGTAAAAACTGCGTCGAAACCGTACGTGGCATGGGCTATCGTTTTCTGCCGCCTTCCGACAAACCGTGAAACAGCGACATAATCTGTGAGTACAAGCGGTTTTCTGCTGCTGATTCTGTTGTGTGTGACGACGGTCTGGTTTTTTTCAGCCTACAGCATGCGCCAGCAGATTCGCAGTTATCAGCAGGAGATCCGGCGCCTGCATGATGTTGCCGGTAGTGCAGGCAAGCTGTCGGATCAGCATCTGAATACGCTGCTGGCTGCGATTGATCAGGTGATGCTGCGTCTGGACAGAAATGCCTGCGTTATTGCTGCCAATGCCCCTGCCTTGTCTCTGTTCAATATCAAAACAGACGAGTTACCACAGTCGATATTAACCTTCTATCGCAACAGTGACTGGCAGGATGCGTTCAGGCAGGTATTTGACCGCTTGCCACTGGACGGCATTCTGCCCGATATGATGGTGGGCGGACGCGTGCTGATGCCCCGAATTGCCCGCTTGGGGCAGAATGAGGTGTTGATGCTCTGCCTGGATATTACCGACAAGCATCGTCTGGAGCTGCAGCGCCGGACCTTTATGGCTAACCTGATGCATGATCTGAAAACGCCGCTAACCTCCTTGCTCGGTTATGCGCGCAGCCTGCAGCGTTTTGGCGAAGATGCTGATTTCCGCCAGGAAGCGACACAGGTGATCGCCGATGAGGCCAAGCATGTGAACCGTCTGCTTGAATCGATGTTGACGCTTGATCAGATCGAGTTTGCCGGCACCGATCCCGAAGCCAGTTGCGACGCCGAGGATGTGATCAGGCAGGTCTTTGACATGCTCAAAGAGCCGGTGAAGAAGAAAAAGATCTCGATCACCTGTGATATTGCCGATGACCTGCCGGATCTGCATATGGATATGGACAGTTTTGAGCGGATTGTGCGCAACCTGCTCGAGAATGCCGTGCAGTATGCGCCTGCAGGCGGGCGGGTAAGCCTCTTTTTGCAGCAGGAACAGGGCAGGGGAGAGCTTGTTGTTCAGGATAGTGGTGCGGGTATCCCGGAGATGCACTTACAGCGCGTGACCGAGCGTTTTTACCGGGTCGACAAGGCCCGCAGCCGCGAATATGGCGGTCACGGACTGGGGCTGGCTATCGTCAAGGAGCTATGCGAAGCGCATGGTGGTGCGGTTCAATTGAGCAATCTCGATCCGCATGGTCTGGAAGTACGGCTCACCATTCCCCTGGTAAGCTGACACCCTGTTGCATTGATCTGCGTGTCTGCCATCGCTGGATGGTCTCTAACTCTTTAGCTGTTTTCTGATCATACTACTGAGCTCAGCAATATTGTAAGGCTTGTACAGTACGGTTTCTGCCTGCATCTGCATGTTGTCGAGTCGCTCCTCCGCTTTGTCATATCCGGTGGTGAAGATGATTTTGATGTCAGGCTGGATCTTGCGGATGATTTCAACCGCCCCTGCACCACCAAGATTAGGCATCATGATATCGGTGATAATCAACGCAATATGATTTTGATGGGCCTTGAACAGATCAACCAGCTCCAGACCATCGGTCGCGACCAGTACCTGATAGCCCAGTGCTTCCAATACCTCTTTTCCGACATCCAGAATATGTGCCTCATCATCTGCCAGCAGGATGATTTCCCCCTTGCCGGTTTTGCCGCTCTCATCTGTTCGGGAAACAGCGCTGTCTTCGCGCTCTTTCTGTAACGGAAAGTAGATAGAGAAGCAGGATCCTTCTCCTTCCTCGCTCTCCACTTCTATGTGGGCGTGATGGGTCTGGATGGCGCCGGTTACCATGGAGAGGCCGAGTCCCGTTCCCTTGCCAACCTCCTTGGTCGTATAAAACGGTTCAAAAATATGTGCCAGATGCTCTGCCTTGATGCCCGCACCATTATCCGTGATGGCGAGGCGCGCGAACTGTTCAGTGTCGATATCAGGGTGTTTGTCATGAAATGCCTGATCCGCGACAAAGCGGCGCAGGCTTATGGTGATCAAAGGGTTTTCGTTACCTGTCAGTGTATCCCGTGCATTGTTGAGCAGATTCATAACCACCTGCTGTAACAGGTTTGCATCCCATCTGATCATCATTGGTGCGGTTTCAATATCGAGGTTCAGTACGATGTTTTCCGGCATTGAAATACGGTGCATGTTGATGATCTCATTTATGAACGAGGGCAGGTTTATCGCTGTTTTCTGCACGATACCGCGTCGGGCAAATGAGAGCATGTTCGTAATCAGTTCGGCGCTTCTGAATGAGAGCGTTTCGATGGTGTTCAGGCGTTTGATGACATCCGGCATATCCGCAGTCTGTTTTTTTGCCAGGTAGAGATTACCTGTCATGGCGGCCAGGGAGTTGTTGAACTCATGGGCGATACCGCCGACCAGTGTACCGATCGCCTCCATCTTCTGCGCCTGATAAAAGCGATTTTCAAGCGCTTCATATTCACTTAAATCCTGCTGGATGCCGACGAAGTGGGTGATTTCACCAGATTTACTTTTGATCGGAGACACCGTCAGCATGGTCGGATACAGACTGCCGTCTTTTTTCCGGTCGTTCAACTTGCCTTGCCAGACATGACCGCTGAGGATGGTTTGCCACATTTTTTCATAAAAGGAAGTGGATTGCCGGGCGCTGCTGATGATATTGGGCTTTTTGCCGATCGCTTCTCCGGCACTGTAGCCCGTCAGTTTCGAAAAGGCGGGATTGACATATTCAATGATGCCCTCGCGGTCGGCGATCAAAATGGACTCACCCGCCTGCTCAACGGCCTGTGCCAGCTTGCGCGATGACTCTTCCGACTGCTTGCGTGCCGTGATGTCACTCTTGGTGCCTACAAGGCGTAGCGGGCGGCCATCTGCTGCGCGCGCAATGACCCGCCCCCGGCCCAGCACCCAGATATAGTTGCCGTTGCGATGCTGCATACGGTGTTCACAGCAGTATTCGTCCGTTTCACCGGAGAGGTGGCGCTCAAGCTCCCTGTTCATTCGATCAATGTCAGCCGGATGTATCAGTTCTTTAAGGGCCCCGATGTCATTGCCCATATCAACGTGTTCCAGGCCAAGCATCCGTTTGAATCGCGGTGAGAAATAGACTTCGCCGTTTTCGATGTTCCAGTCCCATACACCATCGCCGCTGCCTTCCAGGGCAAAGTGCCAGCGCTCTTCACTCTCGCGCAGCGAAGCGGTCAGATCATCAGCCAGAAAAATCGCCTTGCGCTGGGTATTGAACAGATTTCAGGTCAGTATAATCAGCAGCAGGCCAATCAACCCCATACCGCCCATTTCCGGATAGAGCGCATGCATACCGATGGCTTGGGCAAACTCCGGCAGGGCATCAAAATCCAGCAGCCACGGACGCCCCGCCACGATCAGATTGTCGCTATCATGAGTCAGAACAGGGGCCTTGTCCCCGGCCGGACTCTGCGTTGCCAGTGAATCGAAGAGCAGAGTCTTGCTGTCTGCAGGGCGTTGCGCTGTCTGGTCGTAAATGCGCAGCCGCAATCCCTGCACGCGGCTTCCCAGCATACCTTGCAACAGGTTATCCATACGGAAGGGGCTGTATACCCAACCGAGCAGCGCCTGTTGTCGCTGCTGCACGTTTTGAAGCGGCACTCCTTTGCGGTAGAGCGGTACGTAGAGCAGGGTGCCTGCCTGCGGCGCCTCATCGGTCTCCTGTACCAGCAGTACCTTGCCGCTGAGTGCAGGCTGGCCTGTATCGCGGGCGCGAGCCATGGCTTCATGGCGGGTTGGTTCCGCGAACATGTCGTAACCGAAAGCGCGCTGATTGCGCCAGTCGAAGGGTTCCAGGTAGACAATGCCTGTGTAGGTATCACGTTTGCCTGTCGGCCAGATATGGTAGTCGGGAAAGCCTTCACTGCGAATCTGTTGTTCATGTGCGGCGATAGCATCATGCGCAACGAGCGATGCGTAACTCACACCCTGAATACCCGGGTACTGTTTATTCAGATCGAGGTTTGTGACATAGCTGTGCCACTCTTCCCGCGACACATACTCCGAACTCATGAAAAAACTGCGGCCACCCTTGAAAACTTGCGCGTAGGCACCCATGTGAGTCTCAATCTCGGTGGTTATTTCGGCGATCTCATTATGGAAGGCATCCTCAAGACGCAGTTGCTGCCGGGTCTGCAGCAGGTGCCAGAGGTAGAAAATAAGCCCGGAGACAAGGGCTGTCATCAGCAGTGTCGCAATCAGGGCGGTATGACGATGTGTGTTTGCCACGTCTGTATCTGTTGCCATACCTCCTCCTCTTAAGTGTGAACGGGCCTCATGGCTGATATGCAGTGGTGTGTATGTGTATTCAACCACCTGACGCAGCTGAAGGCAATAGCTGTCGTTATTTACAAAAAAAGCCGCCCCCCATACAGGAGGCGGCTTTGTGATTTGTGGGCTCTTCAACGCTTTCATACGGTAATTAACCCTGCCATTGAGCCTGCTGATAGCAAAGCGCCAGCATCGGGTGGCGAGGATATCTGGAATATTT
>PFXI01000043.1 GCA_002791575.1 Zetaproteobacteria bacterium CG_4_9_14_3_um_filter_54_145
GCATTAAGAATCGAAGACTTAAAGCTGGATGGGATAATGATTATTTGGAAAAACTGCTAATGGGAAAGTAACAGTTTTAATGCGATTGCCCTGAGAGACACCCCCGGATCTATTCCCATCCAACAGATAACTGATAGGGTCAAGCGCATGTTTGCACACATGACAAGCGGGGATATCGTCCTCAATCTGCTGTTCGCCATCGGCATGCTGCAACTGGCATGGATTTCCGTCATACTGGTTCGCCGTGGCACACCACCGGCCGCCATTCAGCATGCAATACTGCCGCCATTGGCGATCTGGGTACTGATGTGGCCGGTTTACAGTGATAGTCGCAGTCTGTGGCTGGGGATTATGGCACTGATACTGCCAGCAGTACTGGCTGCCGCCCTGAGTTCACCCTTCTGGAAACATTTGCGCCTGGCGTGGCGTGTGAAATCTCCGGATATGGAGCTGAAAATCTATCCGGGCATCCAGCTACCGCCGCTGGTTCACCCGATACTGGCCATGCTCATTGCAGCCATATGGTTCCGCAACATCCCCGAATTCGGATTCGGGCTGGCCCTCTGTCTCTGTCTCGCCTTTCCGGCCGCCTACTGGATGGATCAACTGGGAGCGTATCTGCCCCGCTTTATCAGGCTGGGCTTTCCCGCCCATCCTGAACAGACTCTGGCCGGACATCTGCTGTTTATCATCATCTCGATTGTTCTGCTCTGCTGGAGCCTGCATGTCTATCACGGCACCGACTGGCAGGCGCTGTTCATTGCCACGCTGGTCACTGCCCTCACTGCTTCTGCAACCCGTGCCCTGATACCCGGCCAATGGCATGCACCGGCCGCCATGCTGAGCATGGGCTTTGTCATGTGGGTGTTATAAGCAGCCTGAAACGGAAGGGAGTGAGGATTCGCCTCACTCCCTTCGCTTTTCCCCTCACTGCAAAGTGTGAACCGCTTCGGCAATGCGGCTGACCGCATCCTCAAGCGTCTGCTGAGCCACGGCGTAAGAGAAGCGTACATGCTCGGGCGTACCGAACTCGGTACCGGGCACCAGGGCCACACCTGCCTCTTCCAGCAACCATTCACACAGCACCACATCATCCTTGATGACCAGACCTGCCGGCGTCCTCTTGCCGATCAGGCCGGCTACGGATGGAAACACGTAGAATGCACCATCGGGCATGATCGCATGCATGCCCGGGATGGCATTGATCGCCTTCACCAACCAACCGCGGCGCTGCTCGTAGGTGGATACCATCTCGACTAGAGCATCTGTCGGTCCGGTCAGTGCGGCGAGTGCCGCCTTCTGGGCAATGGAGTTCGGATTGGAGGTGCTCTGCCCCTGAATCTTGGCCATGGCCTTGATAATCAGTGATGGACCGGCACAGAAACCGATCCGCCAGCCGGTCATGCAGTAGGCTTTGGAGACGCCGTTGAAGGTGACGGTCTGCTCTTTCAAATCGGGATTCACCTCGGCAAAGGTAGCGAACGGTTTGCCATCAAAGATGATCTTCTCATACATATCATCGGTGGCAACAATCAGGTTGGGATGCCTGCGCACCACCTCACCGATGGCAGCCAGCTCCTCAGCCGTATAGACCATGCCGGTCGGATTGGAGGGGGAGTTGAGAAACAGCACCTTGCAGCGATGACAGAGCACCTGATTCAACTGCTCTGCGGTAATCTTGAACTGGTTTTCCGCCGTCGTTTCGACAATGACAGGTACGCCTTCGGTGAGCTTGACCATATCGGGATAGGAGACCCAGTACGGCGCCGGGATAATGACACGCTCGCCGGGATTAATCACCGCCATCAGCAGGTTGAAAATGCACTGCTTGCCGCCGGTGGAGACCAGAATATCTGCCGGGCTGTAATCGAGATGATGATCACGGCTGAACTTCTCGGCGATCGCCTGGCGCAGCTCAGGGATACCTGCCACGGCCGTATAGCGGGTAAAACCGCTATTGATCGCAGCAATACCGGCTTCACGCGCAGCCAGTGGCGTGTCAAAATCAGGTTCACCGACCGACAGGGAGATAACACTGCGTCCGGCCGCACGCATCTCCGCAGCTTTGGCAGTAATGGCCAGCGTGGCCGATGGTTTGATCTGTTGTACGCGAATAGATAGTCGTTTCATGTCAAAATGATGCCATAACTGCAACAGCCATGACAAGCAGAATTATCTACTGCGACTGCCAGTGCGGATACGGCCATGTGCCATCAATGACATGACTGCTCTTGCCCGACAAAACGCCACTGATCGCCCCGTCCGTCGTAGCGATGAGCGCACTGCCCCGATAGCGATTACCGTGGCTGAGCAGATTGATGCCGGATATCTCGCTGAACTGCTCCTGCACCCGGAACCTGAACGCCAGCTTTCTGAACTCAGCCAGCGGCGTGCTGTTGTTCGCGGCTGGTTTATCACCCTCATTTGGCGCTGCCTGTTGCGGCGTCCAACTGCCACTGTAGATGGTGACATCGCCATTACTGCGTCGCCAGTCAGCCAAATCCGTGGCAGGCAACACGCCTTTGAGCTCAATATTGGCCTGCGCCTTGCCTGTCATACCGGCCTGCAACCACTGATGCAGCCATGGCATCTGCTCAAGCTGCAGATCACGCGCCCTTATTTTACCATCGATACGCAGCGTACCTTCGGCCGCTGCCAGCAGCAGCCCGTCCGTTTCCAGTTCTCCGCCGGCAAAGCCGACCTTGCCATGCTCCAGTTTAAACTTGCCATCGACAAAGCGGTAATCCGCCTCAATATCCTGCCACTGATAACCGGCAATACTCACATGCATCCGATACAGTTTGCCGTTCAGGTGCAGGTCAGGCCACAGCGCCGGCAGTGCGGGCATCGCCTGCCAGTCCAGGTGACCGCTCAACACATCCACCCAGCCGCGATGCGTAGGCAGACGAAAACTGCCCTTGAATTCAGCCTGCCCCAAACTGCCGCTGACCTGCAGGTGACTGCTGTTCATCACGCCGTCGCGGGCACTTAGGCTGCCGCTTAACTGCCACTCGGGCGTACCCAATTGCTGCAGGTTCCACTGGCCAGTAGCATCGGCCAGAGCCCCTGTATCATGCTTCCAGCCCAGCTCACCCTCGCCCTCGATGCGACCACGATACAATTGCAACCAGACCGGCAGAGCAAGCTGTTTATCATTCAGGCTGTTCAGATCCAGCTGCAGGCCGGAAAACTGCACCCTGTCCGTATACTGCCCCTGATGATACTCAAGATAGGCAAGCTGTGACTGACCCAGCACACACTGATCCAGCTGCACACTCTTCGGCTGACTAATCACTGCGTCCCAGCCAATGCTGGTACGGCAGCGACCGGCAAGCCCTCCGGGCTTCAACCACTGTTTGCCGTAGCGCACGGTTGCATCAACCGTATCAAAATCGAGTAACAACAACGCATGATCCGGCTGCTGCTGCAAAACCACTTCGGCCCGCAATGGTCCGCTGCCGGCAAGCTCGGGTGACAGTTTCAGACAGGAGAGCAACAGGTTACCCAGCGGCTGCCACACGCCATCTGCCAGCTCTTCGGGCTCGAGCTTCAACTGCCACCCTTCGGTCTGACGTTGGGTACCGGCGTAACCACCGGACTTGGCCTGCAGCCGAATTTCACCGCCCGGGTGAGGAAATGAGACCCGGGCCTGGCCGCGCCACCCCTCTTTATTGCCGTGCAGATCAGATACGGCCAGACGCATTGCAGGCAGACTCAGGCGCTGCTGCCCATGATGGAAGGAGAGCTGGTTCAAGCCGAGGCTGCCGCTGGCCTGCCAGATATCGCCCTGCCAGCGCAGCATGGCGGTCAGGCGCGTATTGCCCGCCAGTGTACGCGGCAGTGCAACCGTTTTCGGCAACAGTTTGAACCATGCGCCAACCGGCACATTTCGCGCATCCATGCGACTCTCGCACTTGCCGCTGAGGCAGTGACCGTCGAGCGCAATCACGGCTCTGTCCTGCAGATGAATAAAACTGTCGTGCCAGACCAGCTCGCCGGCAGCAGGATGACTGATCTTGCCACGCAAGCGCACCGGTTGCTGATCATCACCGTCCGTCGCATCGCCAGCCTGCGCTTCAACCTCTCCGAACAGTGACCAGCCGTGATGCCTTGTGATATCAAGCGTCAGTCCGCCGGTAAGCCGCTGATTCTGGTGGCTGAGCCATTGCGTCAGCATCGCCGGTGCCACGGTAGTCAGCAGCGAGGCCGGGATTGATTTCAATTTCAGCTTACCGAAGCCGGACATCACCGCACCGGCGCGAAAGGCCAGCTGGCCATGCCCCTGCAGTGCATAACCGCTTTGGCGTGCGGACAATTCCCACAACGCTTCACGGTCTGAACCGATATTACGCACATCCAGTTGCAGATTTTCCAGTTGCGCATGACCGTCGGCATCATCAATCGTGGCACGGTTCATATGTACCCGTTCAAAGGGCAGCGAGGCAAATGAAACAGAGAGCGCGGCAAGCGCATCGCCATCGAGTTTCACATGGGCATCATGGATATCCAGCGTACCCATCTCGATTTTGCCGAATAGCAGCGGCAGCAGATGAATACTGATATCCACATGCCCCGCCTGCATGGAGAGGCGGGGCGCATGGAATGTCACCGTATCCAGACGCAGGCCGATTCCGTGCATCAGACTCAGGCTGACACCTTTGGCCTGCAGATCAGCACCCTGCAGGCGAGCAGTCTGCTGCTCAATGGCCGCGTGCAACGCATCAACATCCAGCCGCCACCACAACAGCGCTGCCAGTAACAGCACTGCAACGGCAAGCAGGCGTTTGTTCATTGCCCGGGCACGGCGATGATCGACATCAGCCCTTGAGCAGTACTGTTAACCGCTGATTAACCATGCCCGGATTTGCCTGCCCCTTTGAGGCCTTCATCACCTGCCCGACAAAGAAGCCCATCAGCTTCTCCTTGCCTGCACGGTAACCGGCCAGCTGGTCGGGATTGGCTGCCATCACGGCTTCAATAATCGCATCAATCGCACCGCTGTCACTGACCTGCTTGAGCCCCTTGGCCTCGATAATGGCATCGGCATCAGCATCCGATGCCAGCATCGCATCCAGCACATCCTTGGCTATCTTGCCGGAAATGGTGTTATCGGCAATACGATCCAGCATACCGGCCAGACGATGTGCCGACACAGGCGAATGCTCGATCTCCTTGCCCAGCTCTTTCAAGCGGCCGAGCAGCTCATTGGCCAGCCAGTTGGCACAGCGTTTCGGATCAGACGGGTGAGCCGCCACCAGCGATTCATACCAGTCGGCCAGTGCACGTGTCTGCGTCAGCACATCTGCATCATAGGAGGAGAGGCCATATTCGCGTTCAAAACGGTGGCGCAGCTGACCGGGCAACTCCGGCATACCGGCCCGGATCTGATCGACCTGCTGCTGAGTGACACGCAGCGGTGGCAGGTCCGGTTCGGGAAAATAGCGATAATCGTGCGCCTCTTCCTTGCTGCGCATGGAGCGGGATTCGCCCATGGCCGAATCATACAGGCGCGTCTCCTGTACCACCTCACCGCCATCCTCAATCAGCTCGATCTGGCGGTTCACTTCATATTCGATCGCCTGTTTGATAAAGCGGAACGAGTTCAGGTTTTTCAGCTCGGCACGTGTACCGAATGGGGTACCCGGCTGATGGACCGACACATTGGCATCGCAGCGGAACTGTCCCATCTCCATATTGGCGCCGGATACATCCAGAAATACAATCAGCTGGTGCAACTGTTTGAGATAGGCAATCGCCTCATCCGCCGAGCGCATATCAGGCTCGGATACAATCTCCATCAGCGGCACACCTGAGCGGTTCAGATCGATATGGGAGACCCCGTCCAGCCCCTCATGCATCGATTTTCCGGCATCCTCTTCCATATGGATACGGGTAATACCGATACGCTTCTCACCACCATCCTTACCCGGAATATCCAGATAGCCACCCTCGACCAGCGGTACGGCAAACTGGGAGATCTGATAACCCTTGGGCAGATCCGGATAGAAATAGTTTTTGCGGTCGAATTTCGATTCGAGATTGATACCGGCATTGATCGCAAGCCCGGTCAGAATCGTTTTTTCCGCAGCCAGACCATTGAGCACCGGCAACTGACCCGGCATACCGAGACAGACCGGACAGGTCTGGGTGTTGGGCTCGGATCCGAACTCCGTCGAACAGCCGCAGAAGGCCTTGGTGGCTGTGTTAATCTGTACATGGACTTCCAGTCCGATCACTACTTCCCAGCTCATGCCTCACCTCCGTTTGCCGCAAATGCCTGTGGCTCCTGCTTGCTCCAGTCGGTTGACGCTTCATAGGCGGACGCAGCACCCAGCAGCAGATCCTCGCGCCAGGCCGGTGCAATCCATTGCAGGCCAACGGGCAAGCCATCCACCATACCACATGGCTGTGACATGCCCGGCAAACCGGCCAGATTCAGCGCAATGGTAAAGATATCGGCGAGGTACATGGTCAACGGGTCATCGGTTTTTTCACCCACGGCAAAGGCCGTTACCGGGCTGGTCGGTGTGGCAATCACATCCACCTGCTCGAACGCCTGCAGAAAGTCCTGCTGGATCAGCGTGCGCACCTGCTGCGCCTTCAGGTAATAGGCATCGTAATAGCCCGATGAGAGCGCGAATGCACCGGTCAGGATACGGCGTTTCACTTCCGCGCCGAAGCCCTCATCACGGCTGCGTGTGTACATATCGAGCAGATCTTCCGGTTCATTGCAGCGATGGCCGAAACGCACACCGTCATAACGTGACAGGTTTGCCGATGCCTCGGATGGCGCAATGACATAATAGGTAGCCACTGCATATTCCGTGTGCGGCAGGGAAATATCGACAATTTCAGCACCCAGTGCTTCACACTGTTGCAGTGCCGCTTCGACTGCAGCACGCACGCCTTCATCCATACCATCGACAAAATATTCCTTCGGTTTACCGATACGCAAGCCTGTCATATCCCGCTTGTCACAGGCCGCCAGCCAGTCCAGTGCCGGGGCATCGGCTACCGATGTGGCATCACCGGAGTCATGACCGGCCATGGCTGCCGTCACCATGGCGGCATCACGCACATTGCGCGTCATGGGGCCTGCCTGATCCAGCGATGAGGCAAAAGCAATAATGCCGCGACGTGAAACGCGGCCGTAGGTCGGCTTAAGCCCGGTAATACCGCACAATGATGCCGGCTGACGAATCGAGCCACCGGTATCCGTACCGAGGGCAGCCGGCGCAAGCGCTGCTGCAACGGCACTCGCCGAACCACCGGAAGAGCCACCCGGAATACGGCTGATATCCCACGGATTACGACATACGCCGAAGGCCGAGGTTTCAGTCGATGAACCCATGGCGAATTCATCCATATTGGTTTTACCCACCAGTACGGCACCGGCCTCTTTCAGGCGGGTAATCACATGCGCATCATATGGTGCCTCAAAGCCTTCAAGAATCGTCGAACAGCAGCGGGTCGGCCCATTCTGCGTGCAGAAGATATCCTTGACCGCGATCGGCAGTCCTTCCAGCGGCCGCGGCTCATGTTTGGCACGATAGGCATCAGAAGCCTGAGCCTGGGCCAGCACATGAGCTGCATCCAGATGCACAAATGCATTCAGCTGATCATTATGCGCTTTTATCCGATCCAGATAGAGCTGTGCGACTTCTACAGCCGTGGTTTCACCCGCATCCAGACGGGCCTTGATTTCAGACAGGGAACTAAATGGCATGCGATGCTCCATCAATATTTGGCATAGTGGTGTTGTCGGGCATGAGGATCACAGGCATCACTCGATCACCTTCGGTACCACATAGAGGCCGGATTCCACCCTCGGGGCAATCGCCTGCAGGGCATCACGACGGTTGCTGTTGGTCACAACATTGGCACGCAGCGGCATAGCCGCATCATGCGGGTGCGCTGTCGGCGCTATGCCATCGGTATTTACTTCGGAAAGCTTTTCGATATAGCCGAGAATATTGCCCAACTGCGGGCCCAACTCGTCGGCCTCGCTATCGGTCAGCCGGATGCGTGCGAGCATCGCTACTTTTTTGACATCTATATCCATCTTGTCCGCCTCATTATCTACTGCGCGTTATCATCTGATTGTACTTGTCAGCCACGAATGGGCACCCTGCCGGTATTATTATTTCCCGCATAGCGCTTAAACAGCAATCATGGCTGGTGAAAGCAACCGGGTGTCTACGATTCGTAACCTGCGTGACTCACCTGTAAAAATACGCTGCGCGAAGCATAGTACCGCCTTGCGCTTTTCTCCAATACTATTGAGGACGATACAGAGCTGCGGAGCTAGCTTTTATCCAGCTGCTGCTCAACCATATCCACCACATTAGCGGCAACACGATGCTGCCCCAGCCGCTGACGCAGCTGTTTGAATGCAGTACGCTGAGCCGCTGCGCTCTTGCCGTCATCCAGTAGTGGCAACAGATGCAGCATGATCTGATCCACGGTACACGCCTGCTGAATCAGTTCGGGCATGACCGGTTTGTCATCGAGAATGATATTGGCCAGGCCTGCGCACTGCAGTTGCACCAGCCGCCTGGCCAGAAAGGCAAACAACGGTGACGTTTTGTATACCAGCAGTGTCGGCACATCCCACAAGGCCAGCTCGAGTGTCGCCGTACCGGATACGGCCACAGCCAGATCGGCTCTGAGGGCATACCCCTCCTCTTCCCGCCTGATCGGCATCGCACCTGCCTGCCAGAGTGGCTCAAGCGCTGCCATCGCAACCCCGGGTGCTACCGGTACCACACAGGCGATATCAGGGCAGTGCTCACGCATACGTTGCAAGACTTCAGCCAGCAACGGCACATGCGTGCGCAGCTCCTGCGGGCGGCTACCGGGCAACAGCGCCAGCAGCGTCTGTCCCTCCGTCAAACCCAGTCGCTGTTTCAATGCGGCAGCGCTCCAGCCATTCGCACAGGCTTCTGCACTGGGATTACCGACAAAACGGGCAGCAATGCCGCGTGCGGCAAACCACTCCGGCTCAAACGGCAGAATACAGGCCAGCGCATCCTGCGACTGCCTGAGCTTGCGCACCCGCCAGCTACCCCAGGCCCACAGCTTGGGTGCGACAAAGTGGATGACCGGAATACCCAGGGCACGCAATTTACGCCCGAGGCGCATATGAAAGCTGGAAAAATCCACCAGCACGGCCACATCCGGCTGCTGTTGTTCGCACCAGCCGAGCACCGATGCCTCAACGCGGCGGATGCGCGAAAGAGCCGCCAGAACCTCACCCAGGCCCATAACATTCAGCTCGGCCATATCATGCAGCACAGTACAGCCTGCAGCCTGCATGCGCAGGCCGGCTATACCGTGAATCGAGGCATCAGGGAAACGACTGCGCAGCTCAGCCACAACCGTAGCGGCGTGCATATCGCCGGATGTTTCGCCGGCACTGATGAAAATGCGCATCAGGCGGCAGATCTCCTGCTAGAGCGCAAGCGGCTGAACACAGGCACTAACTCCCGCTATAGCCATATACAGAGATACCGTAGTTATCGGCCATATCGCGAAAACGCTGACGCTCGATAATCAATGTTTTACCGGCTTCAACCGCCAGCAGTGTGCAGCCGTTGGCATGCATCGTTTCGAGTGTATCCGGTCCCACTGCAGGCACGTCAAAACGCAGATCCTGAGCAGGCTTGGCCACCTTGATAACCGCCGCCTTGCCACTACCCAGTGAGCCGCCGCGCGCAATGGCCTCATCCGTGCCTTCAATCGCTTCCACGGCCAGCACAGCCTGATCCTGCACAACGATGGTCTGGCCGATATCGAGACCGGCAATGGCTTTGGCATGCATGAAACCGAACGCGATATCAGGCAGACGTTTTGCAGACTTGGGTCCTGCCAGCAGACCATCGCCGGCCAGCATATCGCCGGCATAGCGTGTCTGGTCGATCAACGTCAACCCGGCCTCTGCCAGCAGTTCAGCAATGGTATTGAGAATAGAATCATCGCGACGATCTTTCAGACGCAACAGCCCCTTCATCGCCGTCAGGTCCGGCCGAAAATTGCGAAACAGATGCAGCTTGCGCACCTTGCCGGCCATGATAATCTGATCAACGCCGGCTTTTTTGAACGCCTTGATCATGCCGCCGATCTGGCCCACATGCAGCCAGCAGGTGGAGGCAACAAGCGTCTCGATCTCTTTTGATGTCTCTTCGCGTGCAGCGACTACATGCACTTCGAAACCCGCAGCATTCAGCGTCTGAGCCAGTTCCAGCGGAAAATGACCATAACCCGCAATCAGGCCGATGCGGCGAGTGGTACCAGCGGTCACGCTAGTCGTTATCGCGCGCGTGCATCGAGAGCCCGCGTTTGGCCGTGCGGATGAACTCCAGCATACTGCGGGCATCGGCGTCATCGGCAGGAATCACAGCTTCTGCTTCAGCCAGGCGCTGTTCGCGACGGCCGGCTTCCTGCAGCAGTAGTCTGTACACTTCCTTCAGTCGCCCGACCCGCTCCAGCGTAAAGCCCTGCCGTTTGAGTCCGACAATATTCAAACCACTCAAGCCACTGCGATAACCGCCTGCCAGCAGGCAGAACGGTGGTACATCCTTGGTAACACCGCTCATACCGCCAATCATGGCCAACCTGCCGATACGGACAAACTGCTGAATGGCGGAAAGTCCACCGACAATAGCCTGATCCTCCACTTCCACATGACCGGCCAGGGTAGCGCAGTTGGCCAGCACAATATGATTACCGAGCAGGCAGTCATGGGCAATATGTGTATAGGCCATTAACAGATTATGATCGCCAATGCGGGTAATCATACCGCCACCCTGGGTGCCGGCATTGATCGTTACATTTTCGCGAATCTGATTGTTATCACCGATAACCGTTTGTGATGGCTCGTCGTTATACTTCAGATCCTGTGGTATCTGACCGATTGAGGCGAACGGGAATACCCTGTTGTTTGAGCCCAGCCGTGTATGACCAGTGATGACCACATGCGACTGCAGTTCGCAACCATCGCCGATCACCACATGCTCGCCTATGCAGCAGTAAGGGCCAATGGTGACATCGGAGCCAATAACAGCATGACTGTCGACTACAGCCGTCGGATGGATCCGACTGCTCATACGTCTTCCTTGGCCACCAGTGTGGCGGTCAATGTTCCTTCACACACCAGCTTGCCATCAACAAATGCTTCACCCTTGAGCTTCCATAAGAAACCGCGGCGACGCAGGCAGGTCATCTCAAAAATAACCTGATCACCGGGTCTTACCGGACGCCTGAAGCGGACGCCGTCAATGCCGGTGAAATAGACCAGATATTCACGATCGTCATCCACCGACTGAAAAGCAAGGATACCGCCGGCCTGAGCCATCGCCTCGATCAGCAGCACCCCGGGCATCACCGGATGACCGGGAAAATGACCGGCAAACTGAGGCTCGTTGATACTCACATTTTTCAGTGCACGAATACTCTTCTCTTTTTCAAAAGCGAGAACCCGGTCGATTAACAGAAATGGATAGCGATGCGGCAAGTGCTGCATGATATCGTCAATATTCAATACTGACATCGTTACTCCTCATTTATCGTTCATGACTTACCCGGCAGGAATAGTGGCGCTTACTTGCGCGGATTCAGCGTCTTCCACAGGTCGGGCAGCTTCAGCATAATCGCGGAGACCCGCAACCACATCCGGTGCGGCATGGCAGGAGAGCCTGCATAGACACCACCCGCTTTGAGATCGCTCATGACCCCTGTCTGCCCGGCCAGACGACAACCGTCGCCAATTTTCAAATGGCCGGCAACACCGACCTGACCGCCAAGCTGGCAGCCCTTACCCACTTCTGATGAGCCGGAGACGCCAGCCTGACTGGCCATCACGGTAAATGCTCCAACGCGCACGTTATGGGCAATCTGAACCAGATTATCCAGCTTCACACCACGTTCAATGACCGTGTCACCAATGGCGCCTCTGTCAATACATGTGTTGGCGCCGATCTCCACATCATCTTCGATAATCACGCGGCCGGCCTGTGGAATCTTCAGATATGCTGCCCCCGTCCATGCATAACCAAAACCGTCGGAGCCAATGACGGCACCGGGCTGCAGAATCACATCATTGCCCAACACACAGCCGTTCATAACCACTGCATTCGCATGCACGATACATCTCTGGCCGATCACAACGCCCTGACCGATCACGCATCCGGGACCGATCATGGAACCTGACCCGATCTCACTGCCGGCACCAACCACGGCTTGCGCCCCGACATCCACATCAGAAGCAATACGTGCGTCCGCAGCAATAACAGCAGTGGCATGATGCTCTCCGCCGCCCACCGGTGCAGGGTGGAAATAACGCTGTAAACGGGCAAATGCCAGATAAGGATCATCAACCAGAATCACCTGAGATACACCTTCACGCGCAGAGCTCTCACCGATCAGTACGGCGGCAGCAGCTGTTTTGGAGAGGTCGCCCTTGTAATGCTGATTGGAGAGAAAGGCTATCTCCGATTCCGTAGCATTTTTCAGCGTATTGACGCCCGACACCTTGCGAGAGTCATCTATGCTCTTGCCTTCCAGCGTACCGCCAACAATAGCAACAGCCTCGGCAATAGTCAGATCCGCAACAGGTTTGGTCTTCAAAGCCATGACTAAATTATTTCTTGCCGTCCAGCAGCTTGGTGACATCACCGGTCACATCGAGCTTTGGATCTACATAGAGAAAGACCGGACGTGGCAGAATCATGTCGTAATGACCTTTTTTGCCATAATCGGTAATCACTTTCTGGAATTTCGCACCGATACCGACATCCAGTCTATTCTTTTCAGCCCCCAGCTCTTCCTGGGCATCCTGCTGCGTGCGCTGAAACTCCTTGCGCATCTCATTCAGCTGCTGCTGCTTCTGTGCCAGCCGATCAGGCGACATAGCCATAGACTGACCCAGCAGATCTTTTTCGCCCTTGTCAATCCTGTCCTTCAGGGTCTGCAGCTCTTTCACTTTTGTATCCTGCAGTGCCTGTAACCGTTTCATGCCCTGCTGGTAGTCTGCTGTATTCTCAACAGCGCTCTTCATATCGACATAGCCGATCTTCATCTCTGACGCCACGGCACTTCCCATGGCAAAGAAGCAGGCAGTCCCCAGCAGTAGCGCAGCCATTCTCGTTTTCATTGTCATATGCATAAATAACCCCTTCTTTGCGTTCTGCATTCGTATCATTACTTATTGTCCGCTCACCGGTTCATCGGGACTGTAAAACTTGTGGTCGCGTTGCAGCCTATTCATTTATGCGAAAAGTAAAATCGTTTTTTTTACCCTTTTTCGCATGAAACCCGCCCCCATGCCGATAGCATGCAGGCAAACAGACAGCTCCGGCACGCCCTGATTATGACCGGATCAAAACTGTGTACCCAGAGCAAATTCAAAATTCTTCACGACATCACCCGGCAGGGTGCGCAACGGAAATGCCCATGAGAATCCTACCGGGCCTATGGGAGAAAGCCACTCCAGACCGATGCCCACCGAGTAGCGCATGCGTGAAAAAGCAAATTTTTCGGGTATTGACGTCAGCACTGCATTACCCACCTTCACCCTCACCTGCCCCCACACCATGCCCGCATCAGCAAAAACCAGACCTCTGAAGCCCGATGTCTGCATATATGGCAATGGAAAGAACAGGTTCGTACTGGCTCTCAGCTGTCTGTCACCACCAAGTGCTTCAGATGTCGTCAAGTCCCTGAGACTGACGCCATTGGCATCAAACCCGCGTAAACTGCCGATACCACCGAGTGAATAGCGCCGCCACAGCGGAACATCCTGACCGGCAAGGGGTCGAATCATATTGTATTCAATTGAGGGGTTGAGCACGTATGTCTCAGGCTTGTCGAGAGGTACATACAGTGCGCTCGATGCCGAAGCCTCCCAGAACTTGCTCCGCCCACCCAATCCTGCCACGGCAAACCGGATCATATCAAAATGACCGCTACGGGTACTGGTAAGGCGGTCTCTGGAATCCCACGATATCGACTGTGACACTTCGCCGATCGTAGTACGCCCCTCCTGGGCCCTGATGAGATTGGATGCTGTAACCGGTATGCCGGTAAGGTTCGTATCACTGTAGTTGTAACTGATACCATAGGCTAGGTTTAATGTAATAGGCACACCAAAACCGACGCCGCCGGCGATTTTATCTGTTCTGTAAGTAATCGTCGTAATCGGATCGGTCTTTACCTTGGTAAGGTTTACAGAAGCCGAGATATCACTGTCGAGAAAATGGGGATCAAGAAAGTTACCGGTCAGGTTCTGCGTAACTTTGCCCAACTGGCCGTTCAGATTGGTCTGGTAACCCTTGCCGAACAGGTTGTTCTCGGAGATCTTGGCAGTAAGAATGACCTTTTCGCGCTGTGAATAACCGATACCGCCGGAGAGGGAGCCGGTTTTCTGCTCCTTCACATCAATCTTCATATTCACCCGATTGCTGTCACCGGTTTTATCCAGCGACACGCGCACATCTTCCACCATCACCGCGCGCCCCAACTCCTCGCGGGTGTGCTTCACCTGGACGCCCTGATAGAGAGAGCCTTCCGACTGCCTGATCAACCGGCGCAGCACAACATCTTCTGTCTTCTCATTGCCGGATATTTCGATACGCTCAACATAAACCTTCCTGCCCTTGTCGATATCAAAGGCGATAGAGACGGTATGCGCATCGATATCCCGTTTTAGCAACGGCGTCACACTGGCAAAGGCATAACCTTCATCACCCACGCGATCGGTGATGGCCTGAATGGTACGGCTCATACTTTCCAGCGAATAGGGCTCTCCATGTTCCAGCTCGACAAGCTCCATCAACGCCGCCTTGTCCGGCACCACATCTCCCTGCACATCCAGCTGGTCCACTATATACTGGATACCCTCATGTACACTGAATGTCAGGGTAAAACTGGTTTTATCGGTCGCCAGGGTCAACTGTTCCGAATCGACTTTCATATCCAGATAGCCATGGTTCAGATAGTACTGCTGCAGCAGCTGTACATCAGCACCAAACTTCTGCTTGTTGAACACATCACTCTTCATGACCGTATTCACCAGATCTGTTTGTCGCGAGGCAACCGCACCGCGTAGCTGACTATCGCTAAAAGCATGGTTACCAATAAAACGCACACGACTGATGCGTGTGACCTTGCCCTCATGAATTTTCACGACCACATCCACTCGCCCGTCTTTGGTCGGCGTACTGACAAATTGCACATCATTCTGATAAAAGCCGTCTTTCAAATAACCCTTGCGCAACACATTACGGTCTGCCTGCTGATTGTCAGGGTTAAAGAACGCCCCCGGCTTGAGCTTCATCTTCTTTTGCAGGTCTTTGGTGGAGTGCTCGTCATTACCCTCGATCGCCAGCTTGGCAATCAACGGATACTCTTTCACATGGCAGACCAGATCGATACCGCGACCAGTACGCGTACCGGTAAAACGGATATCTGAAAAGAAACCGGACTTGTACAACTTTCTTACATCCCGGCTGAGGTTCTTGCGGTCGAGCTGCTGGCCGATTTTGCTGACCATACGGGCCAGCACCGCCTGCTTCTCAACATACTGGTTACCCTCAACCTCAATGGATAAAATCTCAGACGAGCCATCAGCGGCACTGGATAAGATTGGCAAACAACAGATGCAGGAGCCCAGCACCAGCATCATGGACAGCAATCGAACAAAGCCAGTCATCTTATCCCCTGAATAAACGCGAAATATCATTATAAAATGCAAATACCATCAGACTGACAATCAGTATCAGTCCAATCATTTGCGTAATCTCCAGAAACCTCGGCGGTAAAGCCCGTCCACGCAACTTTTCCAGCCCCAGATAAACCAGCATGCCACCATCCAGAATCGGAATCGGCAACAGATTCAGAACACCCAGATTCACCGATATAAGCGCCAGAAACCCGAGAAAATAAACCAGGCCCAGATCTGCAGTCCTGCCTGCCAGCTGCGCGATGGCGATGGGCCCGCCCAGATTATCGGGAGAAATTGCCGCTGTCACCATTTTGCCAAACACAGCCAGCGTCATCGTGGTCATTTCCCATGTGCGGACAAAACCATAACCCATACCATCGAACAGGCCCATACGATAAAGCTCCGTCTCATGCATGGCATGAGACGCCAGACGCACACCAATACGCACCTGCTGATGATCATCGGAGACCGGCATCACCTGCAGCTGCAATAATGTCTGATCACGCCGTACCACGATTGCCACATCATGCCCGGCATTGGCCTTGATGCGCTCGATAAACTGGTTGACGTTGGCCACCGGCCAGCCATCAATCTGGCGAATGATGTCACCCTGCTTCAGGCCTGCCCGTTCGGCGGGGGAGCCCCCCATCACCTGATCAACCTTGATCGTCAGACCCGGATCAAAACCGAGCACCGAGTCAGCCACATTCAACAGCAACGGATCGACCTGCTGAACGGGCAGCAGCATCTCCAGATCCATAGACTGCTCGTCGCGTTGCACACGCAACCGGGCCCGTTCACCGACATGAGCCTTCAGCTGTTCTTCCATCTGCTGCCATGAATGCACGGTAGTGCGATTGACCGAGAGTACGCGATCCCCTACCTGCAGACCGGCCTGTTCGGCAACGGACGCCGGGGCAATGTGACCAACGATAGTTGGCAACACCGCCTGCCCCAGCCATGCAACCAGCATATAGGCAAATACGGCGAATACGAAATTAAATGCCGGTCCTGCCACGGCAACGGCTGCACGTTTCCATACCGGCTGCAGATGAAATGCCCTGGCCTGTTCCTGCTCAGAAAGGGCGCTGCCTTCCTCCTGATCCGCAGGGTTCTCGCCCAGCATCTTCACATACCCACCCAGCGGAATGGCGGCGATCACATACAGTACTTCCTTATCCCTGCTGCGCCATGAAAACAGCGCCGGACCAAAACCGATAGAGAACTTCTCCACCCGAATACCCAGCCTGCGCGCCACAGTGAAGTGACCGTACTCGTGCACGGCAATCAGCAGTGCAATGGCCACAACAAAGGCCAGCGATGTATGTAGAATCTCGATCATGCGCCGATCACCTCTTCTGCCAGTATTCTGGCATGCTCGTCAATCTGCCACACATCATCCAGTGTGGCAGCAGGGCGGTCGTCCACACGCGCCAACACCTGCTCAACGGTAGCGACGATCTGCATAAAGCCTATTCGCCCCGCGCGGAAAGCCGCATTGGCCACTTCATTGGCGGCATTCAGTGTGATCGCCAGGCTGTCTTCACCGCGCAGTACCTGCTGCACCAGCGCCATGGCCGGAAAACGCAGATGATCTACTGCATGAAAATGCAGCGTGCCTGTTTTAGCCAGATCCAGCCACGAAATACCCGTATCCAGCCGCGGTTCCGCCTGCATGGCATAGGCAATCGGCATGCGCATGTCCGGCATGGCCAGTTGCGCCAGTGCAGAGCCATCCTGATATTCAACCATTGCATGCACGATACTTTCCGGATGAATAATGGCGGATAATTTTTCTGCCGGCAGGTCGAACAGCCAGCGTGCCTCGATCAGCTCCAGCACCTTGTTCATCATGGTCGCAGAATCGATACTGATCTTTGCACCCATATCCCAGTTCGGATGCGCCACAGCCTGTGCCGGCGTCACCGCGTGCAATGATGCCGGATCACGGTCTCTGAAAGGACCACCTGAAGCGGTCAGGATCACCTGTTTCACCGAATCACGATCATGGCCCTGCAGACACTGATGTACGGCTGCATGCTCAGAATCAACAGGCACCACATCGGCCCCCGAGGCTTCAGCAGCGGCCATAAAGATGCACCCGGCAGTCACCAGGCACTCCTTGTTGGCCAGACCCACCCGTTTGCCCGCACGCACAGCCGCAAGCGTCGCAGGTAACCCGGCAGAACCAACCATCGCTGCCATAACCATGTCCGTATCCGTATCACCAGCCAGATCAATAGCCGCGTCCATGCCGCTGGCCAGACGTGTACCGGCAGGCAGCTGCCCCTTAAGCTCGGCCGCAGCGCGCTCATCGGTCATCACCACCCATGCAGGCTGCAGCTGACGGGCCAGTTGCAACATTTTTCCACTGTTCCGGTGACCAACCAGCGCATGTGCCGTGAACTTGTCGGGATGTCGCAACATCACATCGGCAGTACTGCAACCGATAGAACCGGTTGCCCCCAGTATGGTCACGCGCAGCATAAAATCTCCCACAGCAACCAGCAGACAGGCAGAGCCATAATCATGGCATCAACCCGGTCGAGTATACCGCCATGACCGGGCAACAGCTTCCCGCTGTCCTTGGCACCGACACTCCGCTTGACAGCTGATTCGGAGAGATCACCCAGCATGCCTGCCGCAACAACAACCACAGCAAGCAGCAGGGCAGGCAATAGAGCGAGCACCTGCCAGTGCAACCAGCACGCCATGGCCACAGCAACCCCGGTCACCAGGCCGGCAATGCTGCCTTCAATGGATTTACCGGGGCTTATTGCCGGACACAATTTATTTTTACCCAGTTTGCGGCCGACAAAATAAGCGGCTGTATCGGAGGCCCAGACCGCCAGACAGGCACCGATAATCAAGGCCTGACCAGGCTGGCTTGTGTGCGTTACAGCAACCGCCACGGCAAACATATAGAGCCAGAAAAACAGCCAGATCATGGCAACAAAGTTGGCAAATGACGCCTGTTGCAGACGTGCACCAAAGACATAGATGGCAAACCAGACCAGCGCCAGCAATAACAGGTAACGGGGATCGGGCTGCAGGCTGAAGGCATACCACAACGGCAGTGCCGAGCCGATAAACGCCAGTGGCCAGCGCAATTTCATCAGCAATACCAGCTCCGCCGTGGCAGCAAAGCCAACCAGGGCCAGAAGCCGCTCAAACCACGGAGAAGCTGCATGAAAGTACCAGCCCCAAACCAGCACAACCAACAACAGGGCAGTAATGATCCGCTTGCCTAATTCACTCATAACACTTGTTCACTGGTCCGGCCGAAGCGACGCTCACGACCGGCATACTCAAGCAGCGCTGCCTGCAGATCCTGCTTGCAGAATGCAGGCCACAGTACATCGGTAAAGTAGAGTTCGGCATAAGCCGCATCCCACAAATGGAAGTTGGATATGCGTTTTTCGCCGCCCGTTCTGATCATCAGATCCAGAGGAGCCACGTCATGGCGCCACATCATGGCGCGAAACAGCTCGGGGTTCAGCGAATCCAGTGCCTGATCGTAATCCGGCTGCTGCATGGCCCAGCGAGCGGCATGCTTCACCGCAGCGAGGATCTCCTGCTGTCCCCCATAGTTCAGACAGAGGATCAGATCCAGCCCTGTATTCGTCGCGGTTTCAGCACAAGCCTTCTCTACTGCACGTCTGGCACTGCCCGGAAGCGGTGCAATATCGCCCAGCACACGAAAGCGGATATCGTTCTGCTGCATGTCGGGCAGACTGCGGGGAAGCATCATGGCCAGCAGACTCATCAGGCCACGTACTTCCAGCTTCGGCCTGTCCCAGTTTTCGGTAGAAAAAGCATAGAGCGAGAGCTGCCTGATACCCAGATCCTTTGCCCATTTGACCACATCGCGCGCAACTTCGGCACCCTTCTGGTGCCCTTCCAGACGCACACTGCCCTGAGCTTTTGCCCAGCGACCATTTCCGTCCATGATAATGCCGACATGTGTTGGCAAAACCGGCTTACCCATCGGTGTGAAATCAGCCATCAAACAGTCAATATATCGTGTTCTTTGTGCTCGACAACCTGATCGACTTCTGCAATGTATTTATCGGTAATTTTCTGAATTCTATCCTGCAATCGCTTGCTTTCATCTTCGGAGAGACTCGCATCCTTCACCTGATTCTTCACATCATCATTGGCGTCACGGCGAATGTTGCGGACAGAGACACGGGCTTTTTCACCAATGGTTCTGGCTTTCTTGACCAGCTCCTTGCGTCTGTCTTCAGTCAGCTCAGGCAGAATAATGCGCACCACTTCACCGTCACTGGTTGGATTCAGTCCCAGATCGGACTTCATGATCGCCTTCTCGATATCGCCGATAATGGCCTTTTCCCACGGCGTAATCATCAGAATACGCGGTTCAGGCACGGAGATACTGCCCACCTGATTAAACGGCACTTCAGAGCCATAATAGGAGACCGTGACATGATCGAGCAGCGCTGCATTGGCGCGTCCCGTACGTATGGTTGCCAATTCCGACCTGAGTGCCGCAATCGACTTCTTCATTCTCTCTTCCAAGGCATCAAACATCATCAACTCTCCTGAACCAGTGTACCAACTGCTTCACCGGATATTGCCTTTAACAACTGGCCCGGCGTGGTAACATCAAAGACTACAATCGGCATATGATTATCGCGACATAAAGACATCGCCGTCGCATCCATAACGCCAAGGCGTTTGCTCAATGCTTCGGTGAAGGTCAATGTATCATAGCGTTTTGCAGCAGGATCTTTTGCAGGGTCGGCTGTATATACCCCGTCCACTTTCGTGCCCTTCAGCACGACGTCCGCCTGAATCTCCATCGCCCGGAGGCTGGCAGCTGTATCGGTGGTAAAGTAAGGATTACCCGTACCTGCTGCAAACACCAGAATACGTCCCTTTTCCAGATGACGTACAGCACGGCGGCGAATGTAGGGCTCGGCGATCTCCTTGATATGCAGTGCGGATATAACCCGCACGGTCGCACCATGACGTTCAATGGCATCCTGCAGGGCAATCGAATTCATCATCGTGGCCAGCATACCCATATAATCGGCACTGGCCCGATCCATGCCGGAGGCGGTACCGCTCATACCGCGGAAGATATTGCCGCCGCCAATGACAATCGCCAACTCTATACCGCTCTGCTGGACTTCAATAAGCTCAATAGCCAGGCGGTCGATGGTGCTGGTATCGATACCAAACGCCTTGTCACCAACCAGCACTTCACCGGAAAGCTTGAGCAGCACCCGCTTGTACGGGCGCTGCTCCTGTTCAGTTACAACTGCATTCCCGGCAACAGCATCACCAGCGGAGGGCGTCATAGCTTCAACCGCCCTTGACCTGAGCAGCTACTTCTGCGGCAAAATCCTCTGCCTTCTTCTCAAGACCTTCGCCCAACTGGAAGCGCGCCATACTGACGACAGTAGCGTCACCCAGCGATTTACCCACTTTCTTGTCGGTGTCCATGACAAAATCCTGCTCCAGCAGACATACATCGGAGTAGAACTTGTTCAGCTGACCGCTGACGATCTTGTCAACAATCGCTTCCGGCTTGCCGCTGGCTATAGCACGATCTGTCAGCACAGCCCGCTCACGCTCCACACTGTCCGCATCGACATCACTGCGGCCGATAAACAGCGGATTTGCTGCTGCCACATGCATGGCTACACCACGCGCCAGCGCATCATCCACAACCTTGTCGAAACCAACCAGTACGCCGATCTTACCGGCACCGTGAACATAAGTTGCCACCGTACCACCCTCAACTTCAGCACGCACAAAACGACGAATACTCATATTCTCGCCGATCGTAGCAATCAGCTGCGACAACGCCTGCTCAACAGTGAATGTATCATCGAATGCCATGGCATTCAGGGCTGCGACATCAGCAGGGTTCTGACTGATAATCATTGCCGCCAGTTTGTTAACAAAGCCGACAAACTGATCATTCTTACTGACGAAGTCCGTTTCCGAGTTGACTTCCAGCACAACGCCAACATTGCCTTCGCCGACAGCGACAACTACGCCTTCAGCAGCAATACGACCGGCTTTCTTGGAAGCGGCCGACAGCCCCTTTTTGCGCAGGTAATCCACTGCGCCATCCATGTCACCAGCGGTTTCAGTCAGTGCTTTTTTGCAATCCATCATGCCTGCGCCGCTAAGCTCACGCAGTTTTTTTACATCTGCAGCCGTAATCTGGCTCATTCCACTCTCCGTATCTGTATTATTAGTCAGTTGTCTGCCTGCAGAACCCACGAGCAGCGATCACTCGCTCACACTCCTGAGTCCTGCAGGAGACTAAGTCATCAGGCTGCTTCTTCTGCAGGTGTTTCGGCAACTGCCATGGCTTCAACCAGGTCAGCGCCATCTTCGGCATTTTCAATCTGCCATGCTTCGGCACCTTCCATCAATGCATCCGCAATCTTGCTGCAGAACAGACGAACGGCACGAATCGCATCATCATTACCAGGGATGATATAATCAATACCTGTCGGGTTGCAGTTGGAATCCACTACAGCCACAACCGGAATACCCAGTTTCTGGGCTTCCTTGATTGCCAGCTCTTCCTTGCGTACATCCACGACAAACAGACAGTCAGGCAGGCTTACCATGTCCTTGATACCGCCAAGAGAGCGTTCCAGCTTTTCCAGTTCACGCTGCATCTGCAGTGCTTCCTTCTTGGTCAACAGCTCGAACACACCCTCTTCCTGCTGGCGCTGCAGATCTTTCATCTTGCGAACGGACTGCTGCACGGTGGCAAAGTTGGTCAGTGTGCCGCCCAACCAGCGGTGATTAATATAGAACTGACCTGCACGGCATGACTCTTCCTTGACTGCATCACGCGCCTGACGCTTGGTGCCGACAAACAGTACGCGGCCGCCGGCAGTCGCCAGCTCCTGCATGAATGTGTAGGCCTCGTTGGCCATACGCAGGGTTTTCTGCAGATCGATAATATGAATGCCATTGCGCTTGCCGAAGATGTACGGTGCCATCTTTGGATTCCAGCGACGGGTCTGGTGACCGAAATGAACGCCTGCTTCCAGCAGTTGTTTCATGGTAAATTGGGACATATGTACTCCAGTTGTTTTATTTCTTCCACGGTCTGTCACCCCTTATCGTTATTCAATAAATCGGGGCACAATGGATCAGTCCGTGTGCGAATTTGCCCTTGCGAGCGGCGCGCTTTCTAGCTAAACAGAGAGATAATAGCAAGTAATAAAGCCCTCAAAGCATCCCGTTGACACACTCAGCCGGGCTTTATCAGCGCTTGCACGGTGCGGGAGAGGAGGTCGAAATCAAATGGCTTATTGAGCACCCGGCAACAGGAAGTCTGCATCTCTCCGCCCAGAACATGATTTTTGTCATAGCCGGTAATCAGAATAACCGGCAGCGTCGCATCACTTTGCCGGATCAATTTTAGCAGCTGAACCCCTCCCAGCCTTGGCATGATGACATCCGAGATAATCAGGTCGATCTGATCACGTCTGGCCCTCAACAACGCCAGTGCCTCCTCCCCGTCACAGGCCGTCAGCACATGATATCCCATCGTGTCCAACACCTCTCTGGTGGTATGACGCAAATCCTCATCGTCATCAACCAGCAGTATGGTTTCGCCACGCCCCGCCGGACCCGGTGACACCTGTTTCTGCTGGGGCTCGGGCGCCTCCAGGCTCAGCGGCAGGTAAATCTTGAAGACACTCCCTCTGCCCGGCTCACTCTCAACCTCGACCGCACCGCCGTGGGTCTGTACTGCCCCATAGAGCATAGCCAGGCCAAGACCGGTCCCCTTGCCGACCTCCTTGGTGGTAAAAAACGGTTCGAAAATCTTATCCAGCTGCTCACGCGGAATACCGCAACCATTATCCCTGACACTGATACAGGCAAAGCCATCACCCGTAACCTCAGGGTGTCTCTGCCTGAATGCACTGTCAGCCCGAAACAACATGAGGCTGCAGCGGATGATCGGCTCAGACACGCCTGCAACGGCATCGGCGGCGTTGTTTAGCAGGTTCATCAGCACCTGCTGCAACTGGGTGACATCGCCTTTGATACACAACTCATCGCTACAGACCGATGTCTGGTGATCAATACTGGCCGGTATGGCGGCTCCGGCCAGCCTGTAGCCCTCATGCATGAATGCATTGAGACTGAATATGCGCATGCTGACGCTGTCCTTACGGGCAAAGGTCAACAGTTGCTGCACCATCTCTGTAGCACGGTTTCCCAGCTGTTCAATATTGGTCAGCCTGTCGACAACCACCGGGTGCTCCTGCATCTGCATGCGGGCCAGGTAGAGATTACCCTGCATGGCGGCCAGCATATTATTGAAATCATGGGCAATGCCGCCAACGAGCGTGCCAACCGCTTCCATTTTCTGCGACTGCCGCAACCGCTCCTCAAACTGCCTGCGCTCGCTGACATCGCGAACCACACTGAAAATAACCTGTTCACCATCCAGCTCTATACTGCTCGCACTGATCTCAACCGGCATGACCGACCCGTCTTTACGATAGTGCGCGGAATCGAATGTCGCTTCTCCGTGCGTTTTTATCAGGGCAAGACGCTCGGGCACACGCGCTGCAAATTCAGGTGAATCGAGCGCATTCAACTTCATGGCCAGCATCTCCTGCTTGCTGTAACCCAGTCGCCTGTATGCTGTTCGGTTGATATCGATAAAATTACCGTGCATATCGATAATAAACATGCCGTCACTCGATGAATTAAACAGCGTGACAAACCGTTTTCGTTCCGCCTCCAACAGGGAGAGGTTCTGCTTCTGTTCACTGATATCCGTCTGGATGCCGATCATACGCAGCGGAGTGCCGTCACCATCCCGCTCGACCACCTTGCCAATTGAACTGATCCACGCCCAACCACCATCTTTTCTGCGTCGCCTGTACTCCATCGTCTCCGGCCCTGATGTACACAAACAGCGCTGGAAGACTGTAAATACTGCATCACGATCATCCGGATGAATATTGTCGAGCCAGTTTTGCAGGCTGGTGTGAAACGCCTCCGGCTCATAACCGATCAGCCTGGCATATTCCGGACTGACGATAATGCTCCCGCTGCTGATATCGAGGTCGAACCAGGCCTGACTGGCAGCCTCGAGCGCCAGACGCAGACGCGCCTCACTTTCTTGCAGGCGGGCCTCATCCGCCTTGCGCCGGGAGATATCACGGATAAAGGCAACATTGTATTCAGCGTTGCCAAAACTGACAAAGTTGGCCGACACCTCGACAGGAAAAAGAGAGCCGTCCTTGCGCCGCTTTTTTGTTTCAAAACAGAGATGCACCTTCTGCTGCAACTCCTGCCAGTGACCGGGCCACGCGGCGGCGGTGAAATCAGGGTCGACATCGGGGATAGTCATCGCCACCAGCTCCGCCTGCACGTAACCAAGGGCCTTGCAGGCTGCCGCATTGGCATAGCCGATATTGGCCTGTTCATCAATCCACAGGATCATGTCAGGGGCATGATCCGATACAAACTGCGTCAGGCGAAGCTGCTCTTCCAGCGCTTTCTGCGCGGTAATGTCCCGGATAGTTCCCTCTATACCGGTGACATCTCCACACTCATCACGCACATAGTGAGCATTTGTCGAAACCCAGATGATTTCGCCATCCACTCTGCTGATTTCGGCCTCATAGTGGTTAACCGTGCCACCGCCTTCACGCAACGCGTTCAGGAATAGGTCGCGGCCGTCCTCACGCACGTAATAGCCCGCAATCATTTTGCCCTGCAACTCACCCGCCGGGCAAGCCATCAACGTTCCGGCCGACGGTGAAACCTTGACTATTCGCCCTTCAATATCGGTACGGTAATAGGCTTCCTGCAGACTGTTGAAAATATTACTCAGTTCCCGTTCCGAGCTGGCAAGTACGGCCTGCTGCTCTTTCTCGCGGCTGATATCTTCGTATACGCCTACCATACCGATCACATGCCGGGTATCATCAAACAGGGGTACTTTGGAGGTACGTAACCAGATGGTGCTACCATCCGGCGTGGTTTGCGGCTCCTCAAAAGCGAGTCTGGATTCACCCGACTGCATCACGGCAACATCATCGGCGCGGTAAGCTTCGGCCTGCTCATGCCATGGCATATCAAAATCGCTTTTGCCGATCAACGCATCCGGGTGTGCAACGCCTGCATCCCTGGCAAACAAGGTATTGCAGCCGAGGTAGCGGCACTCCCGGTCTTTCCAGAAGACACGGATCGGTACGCCTTCTATGATCTCCTGCAACAGGTCATGGGAAGCCAGCTGTTTGATTATCTCTTTCATGCACAGCCCTCATCGCGCAACAGTTCTGATACCAGACAGAAAACAGTGAGGGCCAGCACGTCCAGCTTTCACATTCACCTGAATCAATCACCATGCAAGCATAAGGATTACCCACTGTTACGCAAGCGCCTGCCCTGCCCTCAACGGGCGACAAGTAGCGGATAACAAAAGCGCAGCCCGGCTCTGCGCCCCCTGATCCTGCGCACCTGTGCCGTCGATATGGCCTGACCACCAAAACGGCGGTTGATGGCATTCACCGTCAGCATCAGTTGCTGCTGACGCAGGTCGCCCCGCATCAGGCCGAACAGGTCCGGCTGCGCCTGCCTCTCGCGCTGCAGCCCTGTTGCCACCACCCCGCAGCCGCGGTAGGCCTCACCGGCAACAAACAGCTCCGCAAACGCCTGATGCACTGCGGCATTGATGCGTTTCAGACTGTTGGTCGGCAGATCCAGATGCAGCGCCAGCCCCCGCCGCTCAAAGGATTCCAGCGTCAGAAACAGATAGAGGCGGCTGGCCAACAGCTGCTTTGCCACCAGATCGGCAACCAGACGCAGTGCATGGTAACCCAGGTAGGCGGCGATGATGCGCCGTTTATCGCTGGCATGCCCCATTGATGCGGTTTTGGCCATACTTTTGGGTAGCGGCGGCTCACTTTCCAGCTTCAGCACCGCACGCCCGCGCAGCTCGTGCTGGAGAAGTTGGCCGTGGCGACCGAGCAGCTGCTGAATCAAAGCTTCATCGGCACGGGCAAACTGCAAGGCCGTGCCGATACCCCTGTTACACAGCAGCGCAGCGCGATTGCGTCCGATACCGGGAATATCGACCACTGCCAATGCCGCCAGAAAGGCGCTGATACCCGTAAAAGACACCACCGTCGTGCCATCGGGCTTGCGGCACTCGGAGGCCATTTTGGCCAGCGTGCGGCTGACACTCACACCGACCGAAACCGTAATCCCCAGCTCCTGCCAGACCGCATGGCGGATCGCATCGGCCAACTCCTCGTACGATTGATGCCACAACAAGCGGATCCCGTTAAAGTCGATAAAACCCTCATCAATCGAGTAGACCTCAACGACCGGACTGTAACGCCGCAGTATCGAAAACAGCTGTGCAGAAAGCTGACCGTAATAGCGAAAATCGGGCGACAGAAAAGCGCCATGCGGCGCCAGACGGCGAGCTTCCCACACCGGCGTACCGGTGCGAATCCCCAGCACTCTGGCGTCATAGCTTCTGGCCACAACCATGGCATCATGATTGGAAAGCACACAGATCGGCCGGCCGCGCAATTCAGGGTGTCGGGCCGCTTCACAGGAGGCATAAAATGCATCGCAATCGACATGCGCAATGGCATTCGGCCAGTCAGCTACAGGCATCTATTAAAACCCCTTTCACCGCAGAGGAGCAAGCGCCGGCGTTCCCGGCGCGCGATAGCGATTATTTGATATAGTTACGCAGAAGAAAATGACCGGGGTACAGATGATACCTTGTGCATGGAGCATACGTGTGAACCCCGGCAGGCAAAGATGGCAGCTATTACTCTTTCTACTATGCCTTTTCCCTGCGTCCTTCGCCTCCTCTGTGGTAAAATGCTTCTAGAACTTACGGAACTGGCCGACAACTTCGCCGTAGATATCCAGCGACTGCGTCGGATATATGCATGGATAATCGGCGTTGGCCGGTTCCAGATAGGGACCGCGACTGTCGCCGCGCAGGTATTTGATGGTAAAATCACCGTCGACAATGGCCACAACGATTTTGCCGATCGAGGGATTCTGCTTGCGCTCAACCACGAGAAAGTCGCCATCGTGGATGCCGGCACCGATCATCGAATCACCGGTAACCGCCACCAGCACCGTGCTGGACGGATGCTCCACCAGATATTCATCAATGGTAATAACATCACCCAGCGCCTCGGTAGCCGGACTGGCAAAACCGGCTGGCGCCTGCCCCACATGCGGACGGGCAAAAAACATATTGGCAGGCCCGACACGGCCGCCGGGCGCCTTCTGCAGATAGCCGGAAAAAATCATACGGTCGACAAATTTCACCGCCCCCTGCTTGCTGACACCGACGAGTGCCGCAATATCCGCATAGGATGGAATCAGTCGGTACAGGGCATAATAGTCCTGCAACCGCCCCAGATAGATATGATCTTTATTCACCATGGGGCAGAGTATGGTAGACGAACGTACACTGCGCAAGCAGATATTACGGCCGCGTGCATACCCGCAACACGAAACACACAGCCCGCATATGAAAAAGCCTCTCAGCCGACATCACTGCACGTACGCCGGCCAGCCAGATAAGCATCTTCTGCCTTGCCATTCATCCGACTGTCGGCAAATCCCCCGCTACGCCCCGTGCAGAGCAAGCGGAAAAAACTCCCCGATGCGGCGGCAGAAAATGCCACCGGCAGCATAAACATTTCTTCCCGTACAATATAAGATATTGATATACATGGCTTTTTATAAGACAATCAGTTGGCCGCATTCTTGCGATAGTGAAGCTGTGAAAGGAAAAACAGGCAGGAGTGACGGATGAATCTTGGTTATTATATCTCAGGCGTAGCAAGTCAGATGTCCCAGAACAAGATGGATGGCATTGCGCATAATCTGGCCAATGTAAACTCTGTCGGTTACATGGAAGATCGCACATCGTTCTCCTCCATGTTTTCGGGGAAAATGGGCCGTGAAGGCGCGCCAGACAAGACATCTGCAGCCTTTCTCTCCACCAACACCCAGTATGTCAGCACCCAGGCAGGCACCATTCGTCAGACGGGTAATGACCTCGATTTCTCTGTCCACGGCGACGGCTATTTCAGGATTCAGATGAAAGATGGTACGGAAGCGTTAACACGCGCCGGCAATTTCAAGCTGGATGCCGAAGGAAAGCTGTTAACCCAGGGCGGCCTGGCTGTTCTGGACAAGAACGGCAGCCCTGTGCAACTGGGACTCGGTAAAATCAGCGCGACCGAGAATGGCGCGCTCTATGTTAACGGTCAGCCGGTCGCCGAGCTCGGCATCGCCATGATTCAGGACAGCAGAACCATCCAGAAAATTGCCGGCACCCTGATTCGCACCGGACAGGATAACATCCGCCCGGCTGACGGCAGCGTAAGCGTACATCAGGCTGAGCTGGAAGAGGCCAATGTGAATTCCGTACTGGCCATGACCCAGATCGTGGACACGATGCGTACCTACCAGTCGATGATGAAAGTAGTCGAACAATATAACCAACTCTCCGGCCAGCTGAGCGATCGCGTCGGCGTGGTACAGGGTTAAATTTATATGCCAACAGACATGAAACAGATAACAGATAAGGGAGTTTTATCATGATGCGATCACTATGGACGGCCTCTACCGGCATGGCCGCACAAAGCCTCAATGTGGATGTTATTTCCAATAATATTGCCAACGTCAACACCAATGGATTCAAACGCGGCCGTGCCAACTTTCAGGATCTGATGTATCAGCAGATCAAGTCACCCGGTGCCGAAGCAAGCGCCGCCGGCACGCAGCTACCAACCGGTATTCAGGTCGGACTCGGCGTACGCACGGCCAGTGTCGACAGCATCTTCTCTGAAGGCAGCTTCCAGCAGACCAACAACCCGCTCGATCTGACTATTCAGGGGCGTGGCTTCTTCCAGATTCAGATGGCCAACGGCGATTCAGCCTATACCCGTGCCGGCTCCTTCAGCCTCGACTCCACCGGTCAAATCGTCACCCAGAACGGTGACCTGCTGCAACCGGGCATCACCATCCCTACCGATGCACAGTCCATTCAGATCGCACAGGACGGCACCGTATCGGTGACTCAACCTGCCGGCATCCAGACCGTACTGGGTCAGATCCAGATTGCCGACTTCCTCAACCCGGCCGGTCTGAGCAAGCTGGGCGGCAACCTGTTTCAGCCCAGCAATGCCTCCGGCACCGCTGTCATCGGCAACCCGACCGAGAACGGCCTGGGCTCCATGACACAGGGAACACTTGAGATGTCCAATGTCAGCATGGTTGAGGAGATGGTTAATCTGATTGCCGGCCAGCGGGCATATGAGATGAACTCCAAGGCGATCCAGGCATCCGATGAGATGCTGCAGACCGCCAATCAGATCAAGAGGTAAGTGATGCGCCACCTGAATCCCCACGCACTGATGTTGTTGATCGCTCTTGTGCTGCCTGCACTGGCCCTGCCCATGCAGGCGAGTGCTGCCACCGACGCTGCCATGCAGCAGTCGCTGAAGAGCTTTTTCAATCAAGGCGTGGTACTGCAGGGGGCGACAGCCGAACTGATCACGGTACAGCACTGGCCCAATGCCAGCGGCAGTATGCGCTGGTCGCTGCCCGCCTCACTACGCAATCATCCGGGCCGCTTCTCACTGATCGCCGAGCAGGGTAATCGTCGCTGGTATGTACCGGTGCTGGTACGCTGGATGGCCACCGCCATTGTCATGCGTCAGCAGGTTTCGGCACGAAGCTTGCTCACACAAAGTATGATGAAAAAAACACGCACCGATATTGCCGGCCATCATGGTCCATGGTGGCAAAACAGCGAAACACTGGTCGGCATGCGCCTGACCCGCCCGCTGGCAAGCGGCGAAGTTATTCTGGCCAGCCATGTCAAACGTCCGCCAATGATCAAACGCGGCGATCTCGTCGCCATCATGCTTGATGTCGGCGGGGTGCATATCCGCACTGAAGGCAAAGCCATGCGCACGGCAGGCAGGGGCGAACGCATTATGGTCAGAAATTTACGCAGCAAGGAAGTGATTCAGGCTGTAGTCGAAAATACAGGTTTGGTACGCGTATCGCTTCATGGAGGCCGCGGATGAACATCAGAACTACACTCTGCCTGATCAGCATCGCCCCGATTATTCTCGGCGGCTGCATGCCACGGGTCGACAAGGCAACCGAAACAGAGCAAAAACAGATTGTGGATCAGGCTCTGGCCACACCAACCGAAGACACATCACATAACGGCTCATTATGGGGCGGTGGTGGTGTAGGCCTGTTGTCCGACTCCAAAGCCTCCCGTGTCGGCGATCTGGTCACAGTACTGGTATCGGAAAGCGCCAAGGCCACGCGATCGCTCGGCAGCAAGCAGAGTAAAAAATCCGCACGCGATACCGGCCTTAGCGCCAATATCGCTTATGGCGGCGCACTCGGTAATGCCGATGTACAACCATCCGGCAGTGTCGGCATGACCAACTCCAAGAGCTTTGATGGCACAGGCTCTACCAACAGCTCCGACACGCTGACTGCCAGCGTCACCTCGGTTGTTACCATGGTCTATCCCAACGGCAATATGCGCATCGTTGGCAAGCGCCAACTGGTGATTAATCATGAACCACAGCAGATCACCTTCACGGGTGTCATTCGTCCGGTCGATATCGCACCGGATAACACCATCACCTCGGCCAAAGTGGCGCAGGCGGATATCAGCTACGGCGGCACCGGCGCACTGGCCAACGCTGCGCACGAAGGCTGGGTATCCAGATCGCTGGATTATATATGGCCATTCTGATGCACTCCCGTCCCCTTTCCCGGCTTGCTGCCGTGCTCTGCCTGCTGCTGATGATCCCCGTCACTGCCCAGGCGGAACGTATCAAGGAGCTGGCTGATATCGAAGGCGTGCGCGGCAACGCACTGGTTGGTTATGGCCTGGTGGTCGGCCTTAACGGCACAGGCGACTCCGGTACATCATCGCCATTCACCATCAACAGCATCACCGCCATGCTGGAGCGGCTGGGCGTCAATGTACGTGCCGATATCACCAAGATGAAACCCAAAAACATTGCTGCTGTCATGGTAACTTCGGAGCTGCCGGCATTTGCACGTCCCGGACAACAACTGGACGTCACCGTATCCAGCATCGGCGATGCCAAGGATCTGCGCGGCGGTACCCTGCTGATAACCCCACTACTCGGCGGTGACGGACGTCCCTATGCGATTGCTCAGGGCGGCCTCTCTACCGGCGGCTTCAGTGTCAGCGGCAAAGGCGCCAGCAGCACCAAGGGCCACCCTACGGCAGCCCGCGTACCCAACGGTGCCCGCGTCGAACGTGCAGCCCCGCGCGGCCTCTCCGCCGATCAGGAGAAGATCACGCTGAATCTGCATAACCCCGATTTCACCACCGCCAAGAACATGCAGGACGCCATCAACGCCGATCTGGGCAAAGGCATGGCACGCGCAATCGACTCGGGCACAGTGCAGGTATGGAACCCGAACAGTAATGCGGTTGAGCTGATTGCCCGCCTGGAGCAGCTTGATATTGGTCTGGATCATGCCGCCGTTGTCATCGTGGATGAACGCACCGGCACCATCGTGATGGGCCAGGAGGTGCGCATCGATACCGTAGCTGTCGCCCACGGCAGCATCAGCGTCAACATCACGGAGAATCCGGAAGTTTCACAACCCAATGCCTTTGCAGGCGGCAAAACCACCAAGGTGGATCGCACCAAGGTAAGCGTGGAAGAGGAAGAAGCCAAACTCGTCGTGCTGCCCAGACAGGTATCGCTGGCCACACTGGTCACGGCTCTCAATGCCGTCGGCGCCACACCGAGCGACCTGATTGCAGTACTGCAGGCTATCAAGGCGGCAGGCGCCCTGCACGCCGAGCTCAGGACCATGTAATGCGTGATCTCGTCGAAACCGTCATCGGCGACATCATGCAGCGCGAGCGCATGCAGAAGTCGACCGCCGCCCACAAGCAAACCGCCATGCGGCCGGCACCAACTCCGGGGCATGCACCGTTGCACAGCGTCGGCAAACAGGTGCCCGTGCCCGAATCCGCACAAAAAGATCCCGCGTTATGGAAGGCCAGCAAACAGTTTGAGGCTATCTTCCTGCAGCAGATGATGAGCGAGATGCGCAGCACCGTAAGCAAATCCGAATTCATGCCGCATGGCTTTGCCGAAGATATGCATGCATCGATGATGGATGAGGCCATCGCTCAGGCCAGCACCAAACACGGAAGCATCGGCATAGCCAATGCCGTCTACCGCCAACTTGAGGCCGGCAGCCGGACTCAAGCAATTCCGAATCCTGCCGATAAAGAGAATATGACCAGTGATTTGATGATGGAGGCGATCCGACATGCGCGTTAACAGTTCCGGTGCGGCAACCGGCATTCACAAAAGTAGCAGTGCTGCAGGCTCTGCCAAGGGCAAGCAGACATCTGCCGGCAAGGGACGCGATTCGGTACAGGTTTCCGACTCGGCCAGCTTGCGTGAAAAAGCGCAAATCATGCTCGCCGACATGTCGCCGGTACGTATGGAACGGATCGAGGAGATTCGCGACGCACTGGAAAAGGGTACCTATGCACAGGACAGCCACAAGGTTGCCACCCAGATTGTTGCCAATGCACTGGCGGAGCATCCATGGTCATAACATCCCTGCCCCCTCACACCATGTCCGAGCTGCGCCAGCTGTTTGCTCAGATGGACGCCTGCGCTCGCGAGCTGGAAGTGGTTGCCAATGCGGAATATGAAGCGATCAGATCACTGGATGCTGAACAGATCATGGCGCTGACCGACCGGCGTGTTGTCGTGCACCAGTGCCTTGCCAAACTCGAGCAGGATGGCAGGGCGTTGCGCGCCCGCGCCCGCATTCCTGATGAGATGACCATGGAAGTGCTGATCGACATGTTCGGTGGCAGCAACACGGCCGAATTTCAGGCACTCAGGCGCAACCTGTATGAACGCATGCTTCACATTGACCGACAGAGCCAGGAAAACAGCCTGCGCCTGCGTGCAGCCTATAATGTATCTTCAACCATCCTGCAGCACCTGGGCCTGGTAGAGAAGGAACAGTCCTACGGCAGGACGGCTACCCGATGATTTTCGATACCCTGAATATCGCCGCCTCCAGCCTGAGGACGCAGCAAAAAGCCATTGATGTGGTGTCGCACAATATTGCCAACGCCAATACCGCCGGCTACTCCAAGCAGGCCTCCAACATCTCTGCGCTGACACCGGAGAGGATTGGCAACCTGAGTTTCGGGCGCGGTGTGGATCTGACCAGCGTGAGCCGTACAATCGACCCGATTGTCGACAAGGCACTGACCAATAACGGTAGTCAACTGAACTACTGGACCACGCTCAACAACGGCCTCTATAGCGTGGAGAATGTATTCGGCAGCCTGCAAAGCACGGGGCTGGCATCCGCCCTGGATAACTTTTTCCTCTCCTGGCAGCAGCTGGCCAACAACCCGCAGGATAGTGCCCAGCAATTCAATGTCCGCGCCAAAAGTGAATCAGTGGTCAGCAGCCTGAACAGTATGAGCCAGCAGCTGGTCAGCACCCAGACCAGTGCCGACAGCCAGATCAGCAGCCAGATTGACCAGGCGAACCAGTTGCTCGATACCATCGCCTCACTCACCACGCTGATCAGCAAGCAGGAAAACGGTCAGAAGGGTATGGCCGGTAGCGCCAATGACCTGCGCGACCAGCGCGATGTGGCCGTTCGCTCGCTGGCCAATCTGCTGCCCGTACAACAGATCAGCGACCAGAATGGCGGCCTGCTGCTGCAGACAACCAGCGGTGACTTGCTGGCGCAGGATGGCATCTCCCGTCATCTGGCACGTGGCACAGCGGTCGGCGGCGGCTTTAGCGGTATTGTCATGGCTCAGACAGGCGCAACAGTGAATGTCGGGCAGAACGGCAGTATCGGCGGTCTGATTGAGTTGCGTGACAACAAACTCGGAGCCTATGTACAGCAGATAGACAGCCTGGCTGCCAACCTTGCCTTTTCGGTCAACCAGATCCATGCCAGTGCCACCGCTGGTACTGCCGCCACCACGATGACATCCGGCCAGCCGAGCAATACGGCGCTGTCGCTGGATAATGTTGGCCAGGCCACCATCTTTGCCGGGCAGGTGCAAACAGGCAGCTTTACCATTCACACCTACGATGCCGCCGGCACCCCCGCCCCGGCCGGTGGTACCGCCATCAATATCACAGCCGGCGTCACGACCATGACGGATGTGGTCAACAGCCTGAACCTCGTCGCCGGTGTTACGGCCAGTCTGGACACCTCCAACCGCCTGACTGTTACAGCGACGGCCGGCACCAGTTTCGCCCTCTCCGATGATACCAGCAATGTGCTGGCAGCCTATGAGATAAACAGCTTTTTCACCGGCTCCAGTTCCGGCACACTAAGCCTGTCGACAGCGATTCAGACCGATCCTGCCAGCATACATACCGGCCGTGTTGACCCGCTCACATCACTGATCTCGAGCGCGGATAACAGTGCTGCAACCGCTATTATGCAGCTGCAGAATCAGGCAGTGGCATTCGATGGCACGGTTAGCAGCAGCCTGCATGCCCGCACCACAACGGTATCCACCCAATATGGCAACGATGTCGCCATATCACTCCAGCAACAGCAGTACAGCACAGCTGAAGCTGATTCACTGAATAACCAGCGTCAGGCTATTTCCGGCGTCAATACGGACGAAGAACTGGTCGCAATGATTAAATTTCAGCGTGCCTATGAAGCGTCGGCCAAGGTTATTTCGACAACAAATACGATGATGGATTCCCTACTAGGACTGATCCGATGAGAGTTACTACCGCCCAGATGTATAACACCCTGCTTAGCGGGGTAAAACAGCAGCAGACCATCCAGGATCAGGGTAATGCCCAGATTGCTTCCGGCACCAAATTTCAGACGCCGGCGCAGGCGGGCACGGCCTACAAGACCTCACTGGACATCAGACATGCCCAGGTCGGCTTGCAGGGTGACCTGGAATCCGTTACCACGGCCGAGTCACGCCTCTCCAGCAGCATGACCATGCTTAATGATATGGTTAACGTCATGAAACGGGCCCAGACCGTGGCCGTTCAGATGTCCAGTGCCAACGTAAGTGCTACCGAGCGACTGAGTGCGGCACAGGAGGCGACCCAACTGCTTAATCAGGTCATCAGCGATGCCAACCAGCAGTGGCAGGGTCAGTCCCTGTTCGCAGGTACCGCTGTAGACAAAACGGCATTTATACCCGATGCGCTGGGCAACATGGTCTATAACGGTAATGCCCAGGATCGGGCCGTCACCACCAACGATGGTCAGCAGATCATCAGCAATATCCGCGGAGACAATCCGGCCTTCGCCGCAGCATTCTCCGCACTGGAAGGATTCAAGACCGCGCTGTTAACCAACGATGCCGCAGGTGTACAGAGTGCACTGGGTGCATTAACCAGCGCCGGTGATGGCGTCATCGGCATGACCAGTGATGTAGGTGCAAGACTGTCTGGCGTACGCCTGAATCAAGCTGCCATCGGGGATCGACAACTGAACCTGCAGATACAGCTGAATACGCATGAAGCTGTCGATATCCCGGCCGTTGTGGCCAGCATGCAACAGTCCAGCATCGCCCTGCAGGCTGCATATAAACAGATCTCCCAGCTTCAGTCCCTCAGCCTGACCAACTTTCTGAGATAAGCCGGTGCTCGTCTTACGTAGAAAAATCGGCGAAGTTATTCAGATCAATGACAACATCCGTATTATTATACAGGACGTGCAAAATGAGCACATTGTACGCATCGGTATTGAAGCGCCGCCCGAAATTCCGGTGCACCGGATGGAAATTTACAACCTGATCCAGCAGGAAAACAAGGCTGCTGCCGGTGCCAATGCACTGCAATGGCTTAAAGGAGTAACTCATGAGCGCAGTAGCAGTGACAAGGATGCCGGAGATGAGTGACACCCTGCCAAACACCAAAGAGGCTTTTTATTTCCCTCAGGGCATGGTCGGCTTTGGCGATGCGCATGAATTCGGCCTGATCTATGAGGGTGTGGGCAACATTGCCTGCCTGCAATCCATAGACCAGCCCGAGGCTGCATTCCTGTTAACCCCGTGGAATCAGTCACGTCTGGGCGCACAACCCAAACTGAACAGGGAACAGGCCCAGTGTATTGAAGTGCAGGATGAGCAGGATGTCATGTGGTTGATCGTCCTCAACCCGTTTGCAGACAAAAAGTGGGTTACCGCCAACCTGAAGGCGCCGATTGCCATCAATACGGAAAAACGTATCGGTCTGCAGTGCATACGCCCGGAACCTGAGCTGGAGCTGCGCTTCCAGTGGATGGCTCAGCCGGGCAGCTGATCAGCGCCGCTTATCGGCAACGACACACCCCGCATGACAGCAGCATGCGATATCAACATGCGCTGCTGAGCTCGTAACCAACCACGGCCTTCCCCTTTCCATTAGCCGGATTGGCTCCTACACTGCATAAATCAGTCGCAACACTCATCAGGAGCAAGCTTGAGCAAGAAGAGCAACCCGTCGTGGACAGAGCAACTCTCCCACCTGCTGGAAATGGATGTGGCAGATATTGCCAGCCTGCCGGCACTTTACCGCCATGCCACCCATCTGCTGCGCTTTGGTTTTCGTGTCATCGAGCGCTTTATTTTCGACAAATGTATTCAACGCGCATCGGCCCTGGCATTCGCCTCGCTACTGGCCATTGTACCGATGGTGGCGCTCGGCTTTTCCATTTTCACCAGCTTTCAGGCCTTTGATGCGGTATCCGGCCATGTACGGGACCTGCTACTGGAATACCTGATCCCCGCCAGCCAACAGGCCGTTGAGGAGTATCTGGGCTCGGTGGCCGACAAAACCGCGGCCATCTCCGTCTTCGGGGTGCTGGCCCTGCTGTTCACGGCCACCGCCCTGCTCAACACGGCAGAAGAGGCATTCAATGATATATGGCGCATCACCCGCGCCCGCGCATGGCTCTCCAAGTTCGTCACCTTCTGGGCCACATTGACGCTGGCACCGATCCTGATCGGTGCCTCACTGAGCATCACCTCATACTTTACCGCCATGCCGATACTCAGGCATGTAGCAGAGGGGGCCGGCTACCTCAGCCATCTGCCCTTTCTGCTGCCATGGGTGATGTCTTCACTGGCACTGACAACACTCTATGTCGTACTGCCAAATACCACGGTCCCCTTCCGCTATGCCTTTGTCGGCGGCCTGATCGGCGGTGCCATGTTTGAATGGACCAAGATCGGTTTCGCCTTCTACATCACCGAGATTGCCAACTACGAAAAACTGTATGGCGCCCTCTCAACACTGCCCATTTTCCTGATATGGCTCTATCTGGCTTGGGTCGTGGTACTACTGGGCTCGGAAATAGCCTTCTGCATGCAGCATCCTGAACAGTCGACCAGGCAACGAAACCGTTTTATCAAGCCGGGACTGCGCCAGTTCTATTCGCATCTGATCCTGCTGCGTGCAGCCCAGGCACTGGAGCGCGGAGAAACCCTCTCACTGGCCGATCTGCTCGAAGAGACAGAGGTACCGGAAAACATCCTGCAGGAGTGGCTGGACCGGCTGACCGAGCTGGAGCTGCTGCGGCGCACCGATGCTACCGGCAAACAGGCATGGGTACTGGCACAGGATCCGGACAGGCTGAATCTGATGACGGTCTTCGAACGCCTCAACGAGGCTCCGATGCAGGTACCCGAAGAGTGGACCGAGAGTACGATCGGCCGCCAGCTTCTCGGCCTCTATTTCCGCATGCAGCGCGAGCATGGCGATATCCTGCAACAGAGCAGCCTCAAGCAGCTGATGGCACGCAGTAAAGAAGAGGGCGACGATGCCGTAAGGTAGTGACAGCATGGGCAGATGAAAAATGCCCGCCTGATTATTGCCGATTCCGAACACAATGCCGATATGCTCTATGCCAGTGGCATGTTTGTACCCGATCCGTTTATTGCCATTGAGCTGGACGGCCGATGGCACGGCCTGCTTTCACCGCTGGAGGTGGATCGTGCCACCAAAGTTTCGCAGCTGGCTGAGGTACATCTGGACACTCCGTGGCGCAACGCAGCAGAAATCCGGGACTGGCCGGGACTGGCCGGCTGTGCCGCCGCGTTTCTCGCCGCCCACAATGTACAGGGGATCAGCGTGCCGCCGTCATTCCCGCTGCGCTACGCCGATCAACTGCGCGGCTGGGGTTTTGAGCTGGCAGCCTCCACCGATGCCTTCTTTCCCGAGCGGCCGGTAAAAACCGAGATCGAAATCAAATATCTGGCACAGGCCGAACGCCTGACGCGCCAGTCGATGCAACAGGGTGAGCAGTATCTGGGCCGTTGCAGCATCGGTAACGATAACATCCTGCGCGATCCCGACAGTGGCAAAAAAGTCACATCGGATGATGTAAGGCGAGCCATCGAAACATTCCTGATCGGCAAGGGTGCGATGCCCGCCCATACCATTGTGGCCTGCGGCCGGCACTCATCCGATCCGCATAATACCGGCAGCGGCTACATCCGTGCACATGAACTGATTATTATCGACATCTTTCCACGCGTTCTCACTACCGGCTACTGGGGTGACATGACACGCACCTATGTCAAAGGCAAAGCAACCACTGAGCAGAAGAAGATGTACAACACCGTGCGTGAAGGTCAGGACATCGGCCTGGCCATGATGGCTGCAGGCGTGGACAGCAGGCACATCCACGCCGCCATTACCGCTCACTTTGATGCGCAGGGCTTTAAAACAGGTACGGTACGCGGCAAACAGGGTGGTTTTTTTCACGGCACCGGCCACGGTGTTGGTCTGGAGATTCACGAGGGACCACGGGTCTCTACGCGTGGCGAAATACTCAAGGCAGGCCACGTAGTCACCTGTGAACCCGGCCTCTACTACCCCCATATCGGCGGCGTACGCCTGGAAGATATGGTCGTCATCCGTGACGGCGGCTGCGACAACCTCACCCGCTACAAACGCAATCTGGAAATCGCCTGACTTCTGCCCCACTGCAGATGGTTCTAACTACGGACATCGCAGCATTCTATTGCGGCTAAAACGCTCATAAAGGCACGGCAAAACGAACAGTGTTAATAGTGTGGATGATACAAGACCTCCCACCACTACCGTTGCCAGAGGTCTCTGGATTTCAGAACCAATACCTGTAGCCAGCAGCAATGGAATCAGGCCCAGCGCCGCGATCATGGCAGTCATCAGCACCGGTCTTAAGCGACTCTCCGCGCCATGTCGAATAGCATCGGCTAACTCGTGTTCACCCAGATGACGGTTGATTGCATCAACCAGTACCACGCCATTGAGTACGGCTACGCCAAACAGTGCGATAAAGCCGATACTGGATGGTACTGAGAGATATTGACCGGAAACCAACAACGCCAGAATACCTCCAATCAGTGCCATCGGCACATTGAGCATGATCAATGCTGCCTGTCCGACTGAATGGAATGCAAAATAGAGCAGCAGAAAGATCAGCAGCAGCGACAATGGTACCACGACCATCAACCTGGCCTGTGCCCGCTGCTGATTCTCAAACTGGCCACCAAACACCACTGTATAGCCCGGCGGCAGATCGACCTCACTTTGAATACGCTGATCCAGTTCAGCCACAAGACTACCCATATCACGCCCTTCAACGTTGCTCTGAATCACGACGCGGCGTTGCACATCATCCCGATTAATCATCGGGGGGCCTTGCTCTACGCCAATGGTGGCTACATCTTCAAGGCGCACCCATGCTCCACTCGGAGAGCGTAAGATTAGACTGCCAATCGATTCAATGTCATGACGATAATCTTTTGCCAGTCGCACATAGATATCATACCGCTCATTGCCCTGAATGACCTGCCCGGCAGATGCACCGCCAATAGCATCCGAAACCAGACTCATCACATCATCTACAGGGATACCATATTGATCCAGCTTGCTGCGGTCAGGACGAATCACCAACTGCCCTTCACCCTCAATCTGTTCCATCTCCACATCGCGCGTGCCTTTAACACTTTTCGCTACTGTCTCGATTCTTTTGCCCATTTCCGCCAGTACTTTAAGATCAGGGCCAAACAGTTTAATTGCCAAGGCAGCTTTTACACCGGAAAGAAGCTCATCCACTCGCATGGCAATCGGCTGGGTGAATGAAATGAGGATTCCAGGAACGACTTCCATCTTCTTCCGCATAAGGCTCTGTAGCTCTTTTCTGTTACTGGCACTTGTCCACTCGTCTACAGGCTTCAGCCCGACATAAAACTCAATATTAGATGCTGGCTCCGGATCACCGCCAATTTCTGCCCTACCGGTGCGCGCTGATGCATAGGTAACTTCGGGGAATTCACTAAGTAATACATGCTCTAACTTTTCTCCTACACCTCTGGCATAAGCAAGTGAAGCGGATGGGGCCAGTGTAATGCGAATAGCCAACGTTCCTTCTTCCAGTTCCGGCACAAACTCAGTTCCCAGAAAAGGAACCGTAGCAAGGGTAAGTACAAAAGCCGCAGCCGCACCACCAATCACGGCTTTACGTGCCTTTAGAGCAGCTTTAAGCAGCCCATGATAAGCACGCGAAACCGGTGCTAACAGAGGGCTCTCTTTGTGAACCACACCTTTGGTGAAGGCATAGGTTGCCAATACAGGCATCACAAACAAGGCCACCAGCAGTGAAGCAAACATGGCAAAGCAGATCGAGAGTGCCATCGGCGTAAACATCTTGCCTTCCACACCCTCAAGAGCAAACAGAGGTGTGAATACCAGCAGAATAATAAGTACCGCAAACAGCACCGGACGCGCTACTTCTTTCGAGGCCTCAGTAATACACAAAGGGATTCCCTGGTGATTGATCAGGCCATGATCTCCTGCCGGCGTTTTCTCCAGATGTTTAAAGATATTTTCCACCATGACAACAGATCCATCAACCATCATACCGATGGCAATGGCTAAACCACCCAGACTCATCAGGTTGGCTGAAATGCCGTAATGTTGCATAACGCCTAATGCCGTCAGGATTGAAACCGGAACAGATAACAATACCAGTGTCGCTGCTCGCATATTCATCAGGAACAGGAATAGCACGATGATGATCAAAACAAAGGCTTCCAACAACGCTTTTTCAACTGTCCATACAGCTTTGTTAATCAAATCAGACTGATCGTAAAAGGGCTGAATGGTAACACCTTTGGGTAGCGCCTTCTGAACGATCTCCAGCCTTGATTTAACGTCATCAATGGTGTTCTTCGTATTGGCCCCAAAGCGTTTCAGTACAATGCCAACGACAACTTCACCAAGTGAAGTAACCTTCCCATCATCATCTCGCTCAGTCATGGTCACTGCGCCCTGACGAATCTCACCACCAAAGCCCACCGTCGCAACATCAGAAACGCGAACAGATGTGCCATCTACAGTCTTGACCGGTATCGCCGCAATGCCTTTCAAACCCTCTGTACCACCGGCAACCCAGCCCACACCGCGAATCACCAACTGCTCATCACCCTGGGCCAGATACCAGCCACCAGCATTGCGATTATTCGCTTTAATGGCTTTTACCACGTCATCTATATGAAGATTGTAGGAGAGCAGCTGTTCAGGATTTAGTTGCACCTGATACTGCCTGACTTCGCCACCGTAAGAGAGAATGTCAGTGACACCTTCAACCGGCATCAGCATTAATTTCACTACCCAGTCGTTCAATGATCTGAGCATCATCGCATCAAAACCGGCGTCCGGATCCGACTTGATAATATACTGGAACACCTGACCAAGCCCAGATGAGTTCGGCCCTATTTTGGCTGTCCCCGCCCATATCGGAACGGTTTGACTGGCATCCTGCAGTTTCTGAAATACCAGTTGTCTGGCAAAGTAGATATCAGTCCCTTCCTTGAACACCACGGTAATCACAGACAGGCCCGTCTTGGAAATCGAGCGCACCTCTTCAACATCCGGCAGTGCATACATCACCGCTTCAATCGGATAGGTGATTAATTGCTCTACCTCTTCCGAGGCCAGACCTTGCGCTTCAGTATTAATCTGCACCTGCACATTGGTGACATCCGGAAATGCATCCAGATTCAATTTAGGCACAACAAACAGTGCATAAGCCATTGAACCCAGCAGTAACAACAGGATCAGAAGGCGGTTATTGACAGCGGCATCAATCAGTTTCGAAAACATATGCCCTCACCTCAATGGTTGTGCACTTCAAAACCGGACTTCGCCAGTTCCGAAGCAAGGGCAAATGCACCCTTAAAAACAATTTTCTCACCCTCGTTCAGACCTTTCAGTACCGGGACAAATCCCATACTGGCTTTACCAACACGCACCTCTCTACGCTCAAAGTGGCCTGGTTCTTCCTCAACAAACACAATCAACTCACTACCTTGTCGCTGGACAGCCGCTTCCGGTAAAAACAATCCACCTTCACCGCTGCCCGATTCAATCGCTGCATTTACAAACATGCCGGGATGCAGGCCATCTTCAGGGTTCTGTACTTCAATGCGCACACCAACCGTGCGTGTCGTTTGGTCAAGCTGGTGATGAATATTGATGACCCGGCCTTTATACTGGCTATTACTGTTTCTCAATGAAATAACAGCATGATGACCAACCTGAATGCCATCCATCTGGGTCCGGGATAACTTCACTTCAACCCAGACGGTTGATTCATCAACAACCTGCATCAACCGGGTGCCGGCAGCAATGTGCTGACCTATACGAAAATCATCTGCCACAATCGTCCCTGAACTTGGGGCATAAAGGGTTAACTGACCATATTGGCCCGAGCTTATCAGGGCATCTATTTTCCTGTCGGATAGACCATACGAGGATAATGAGGCACGCGCTGCTGCAAGGTTTGCATGAGCGGCCTGATGAACGCTTATTGCTTGCTGCAGCCGCGCTTGCGATACAATTTTTTGCTTTGCCAAACCTTCGATGCGTTTCAGGCCCAGCTTACTTTTACGATGCTCAGCTTCTGCTCTCAGATAATCGGCTTCTGACTGTGCCAAAGCTGAACTGGTGAGGCTCACCAGCTTCTGCCCTTTTTTAACCACATCACCCAATCGCACATGGCGAGCATGGATAGCACCATCAAGCAGGGTCGTAATATCTGCTAATTTATACGCATCAAAACCCACACTTCCCGGTGCATTGATGGACTGAACATGTGGGCGGAACTGAATCACTTCTATTTCTATACCCGCCTGTTTGATCTGAGCTGGCGTTAACTGTATCGCGCCTACATGGGCATCGGAGTGTTCATCGCCATGGACATTTTCATGATGTCCATGATCTTCTGCGATGGCAGGAACACTCATAAATATAAGTGTCGTGATTAACGCTATTAATGAGCCACTTGCAAAAGCCTGAGTAAAATTGAATGTCAGCGCCTGAGCCGTTGGATTAATCGTTTTAATTATCGCTCTCCCTGCGGGTTTCTC
>PFXI01000099.1 GCA_002791575.1 Zetaproteobacteria bacterium CG_4_9_14_3_um_filter_54_145
AAACAGAGCCGAAATAACGGCGATTGCATAAGACTAAACCATTTTGTGAACAATATTAATCGGTCGCCTGAAAGGTTTATGAATTATTCAGGTTAGTAACCATGGCGTGTTTGAACTTTATTTCACCTACAACCGACAGGTGCGATCTATGCGCTCCGGACAGTTTCTCAAGGATTCCGCCGCATCTGTTGTAGGTTTTCGTCGCACCGCAAAAGGCATGAAATTGGTGCGCATGTCGGCGCCTCTTATCTTTGGTGTTTCGGATACCGCGAATATCGCCACCTATGTCACTGGCCAGGCCGTTGGCCAGAATGTTCTGACACTGGATCCCTTCACCGGCAGTGCCAGTCTCGGCTCTCAAGGTGAAACGGCCAGCGCAAGCAGCACAAGCGGCACACAGTTCCTGACCCTCAATCAAAGCTACAATTTCGACACAGACAGCGTGGCAAATGAAGGACCGGGCCCTGCCGTTCAAGGCGACATCAAACCTGAAGTCGGCGTCGTTTTTACACGCAACGGCGTGGGCGCTCAAGGTATTACGTGCCCCATAAGCAGTACTACTTCCGCACCTGCGGGCGGATATCTTGCCCAGCCCTATCTGTTAAATGCTCAGGCAGGAAAATGCTTTGCAATGGAGATGCTCCCCGGTCCCATGTATGCGCTCGTTGAAATTGTTTCCTACAATATGGCCACCGGCGACTTGACCTTCCGTTACAAATATCAGCCTTCTGGTGGGCGTAACTTCTAAAACGGAACCTTCATCTGGACAGGCTCGTCAACCGTTCGTGGTCTAAGGAGGATTTATGAAATACAGCCATCTTTCATTGGCAGCACTCCTTTTTCCCGCCTGTATCGCGCTGGCCGCCGAGCCTGTGCACACTGAAAATATTCAAGCACAAATGCAGGCAGAGCAGAGCAAGACGCTGGCTTTTACCGATGCACTCCGGCGTTACCTGTCGGATGAACCTGCACGGATGCAACAGCTGGATAAAGCAACTGAAAGCCTCTACAGCCTAACCTTCAAACAAGAAGGCGCATTCATGCAGCCTGATCCTGCATCTATCGGGCTGAGTGCATGGCAGAAAGCGATTGATCCACTGCGCAGTCTGAACCTGTCACGGGCTGCAGTAACGCATATCAAAGCGCTGGAACAGTCGCTGAAAAATGCCACTCGTGTTCTGTCCGAGATTCCCGTTGTCACAGCCAATGCTCCGACCGCCCGTTTGGCAAAACGCCAGCAGGCACTGATGGCCGCTGCGGTCGCCCTGGTACACTAAGGCAGCAGGCCCTGAGTCTGGATGATCAGATGGAAGATGAAGCACGCCGCGCCGCCTCCGCAGCACGTGTACTCCGTGTTCAAACACTCATGCTGCCAGCCCCCATAAAGGAGAAGCCATGAATACGCGTTCACTGCCGGGTGTACTGTTGCTGGTGCTTAGCCTGGCGGGTCTGTTCCTTCCCTCAGTTTGCCATGCCGATTATGATCAGGCAGCCGAAATACAAAGGCTGATAGACAGGGCCTCCAAGGATATAGCGAAAGACAAGGAAGCCTCGGCTGCCCTGAGCTCCGACATGAAGAAGGTTTACAAGAGTTTCGAGAACATTGCGGAGGTCCAGAAGAGCGTCGATGACGTCCTGATCAAGGTGCGACACACCAACATCAACAATACAACCAAGATGGCCTTTCAGGCTGGCCTGAATTTCACAAAGGTGATCCCCACCAGTCAGATTTCAGAAGCCGCCACCGATTTCGCCTTCGAGCGCGTCGCCGACTATCTGAAAGAGAAGTACCCTAATGCCATGAACGGCCGGATCACCCAGAACGTCGGCAGGGCAAAGGAGAGCTCCGTCACTGGCGTTCAGAAATTCAACTGGACCATCTCACTGGACGAGCAGGCGCTTGCCGGCTACATACGCACGGAAACCCCGGAACTGGCCGCTAAGGAGGGGTCGATTGGCGACAACCTGATCATCCTCAAGCATTCCCAACTCATCCGTCAGGCCGGAGACCAGGCCATTTCGCAACTGGATACGTTGTTAAAAGCGCTTCTGGAACAACACAAGCTGCTTGCCGGCCTCAAGGGCAGCGTGGATAACGATATCAAGCGTCTTGAGGAGGAGATACGCTCCTGGAACCGGCAACTGGAGTTGATTGGCATCCTCAAGTCGGCCAACGAATGGTCAAAGTCCCCCGACATGGTCACATTCCCCACCGATTCCAACTACGATTTTGGTACTGCAGCCTCCAAGATGAGGGAAGCCTGGCAGAAGCTTGCCGGCGGCAGTTATTCCTGCCGCAGCTATGATAACGCCGTCTGGAACGCCTACCAGGGTGCGCAAAGAAAGATGAGCGATTTGCTTCAGCCCATCTATGAGGCCGCTCGCGCCGCCTGCGCCTCCGGCAACGGGGCTGCCTGCTCGGCCGCCCAGGCGCGCGCTTCGGCCGCAGCCGCCAGCGTCCGTCGAGCCTTCGAGAGCCAGGTGGTGGGCACTACAAAGCAACTGCATGCTGATGCAAAAGCCATGGCCGACGGCCCTATCCACAGTTTTGGCCTATCCCTGTACAAGTGGAATAAGAACGAAGTAGACATGGTGATCTGGGGCGAAGAGCACACAATGAAAATGGAGGGGCAGCATGGTGACTGGCTGGGCATGGCCATCTGGCAATATGCCCTGTCCAACTTCAGAGCCAACAACGTCTCCCCCCGCTTCTACCCCATGTCCGTGAAACGCCTGGCACAATCGGAAAAGGTGCTCCAGGAGTGGAAGGTCGACGCCAAAAATCAGAAGGATTATTTTCAGCAACGGATGGACGCTGCAAAACGCTCAACCAGCACAGTCGCAGGATATGCATCCACCGCAACCCAACTGGCCGGCGAACTACAACCAAACATCGAGATATGGGACTGCTTCCGCTCCGCAGGCTCTTACGGCTACGATCCGTCGAGGGGCAGCTTTGAAAATGTTCGTTACCAATATGATCGCCTCGCCCACTTTGAGGCTGCTTTCAACGTCATTTCCCGCAACGGCGAGGATGCAGGCAGGCAACTCATCGAAGCAGCAAGCAAGAACGTGGCGCTGACCAACAAGGTAGTGGACGCCTTGCGCGGTGCAGCTTCGGTCATGGACCGCGCCGACAAACTTGTGGCCTCGGCGAAGAAACAGCGTATCGCTCAGGAAGGCGATCTGGATGTAAACGGCGGTCAGGTCTATGCCATTCTGGGCCACTATGGCGTAAATGACTCCGGCATCAAGGCACTCGACCAGCGGATCAAGGATGCGCTTGCCGACCCGCTGGTTCTGGAAAAGGAAGCCCTGAGCCAAGTACCTCTTATGCCGGGTTACCCCGTCAAAAACATGGTGCTGACCAATAACGGTATCGAAGAACTGAAGGCTACCGTAAAGAGAATTCTGGCCAGCATCGACAACGCCCGGGACAGCTACGAGCGCGCCTATAAGAATACCCAGAGGGCGGAAGCCAGCCTGGATACTGCTCTTCAAGCCATGCGCGACAAACTAACCCCGATCTTCCCGGCGGAGGCTCCCTATTTCTTCAAGGATGAGGTCCTCCGCGAATACTCGGAATCGGAAGATCATCTGGCGCTCATCCTGAGAAACCGGATTGGCGCAGCAAATCAACTGCCGGACAGCGGCCTGGGCAGCGGTAAACTGATTGAACGCTACGCCGCCCTGGCCAAGCGCTACCATGCTCTGGTAGATCCTATGATACCTGTGGCCAGAGCCAATCGCTATGCGCCAGCGATGGAGGAAATTCTTAAAAAACTGGAGGCCGATTCGGGCCGCCTGTCCAGCCTGAACAATGCCGCTTTTTCCAAGGAGTCCAACCGCTACTCCAATGATGCCTACAAGCTCATCACCAAGGCGAACAACGAGGGCAAAGTGGAACCCAAAAGCCGGGTAAATGTGGCCTACGGCGCCATCATGAGCAAGCTATCCAGCATTTCCTTCAACTACTATCAGGGCCAGCGCCTGAGCCGTGCTCAAGCCATCCTCCGTGAGCAGATAGGATACATCAACGCATTCCTCAGTAATCCTGATGGCAACGGTGGCTGGCTCATCGCCCGACAACATTTGGATAACATTGAAAGCGTGAAAAAACAGATTGATGCTTCGGTCCGAAATCACCCCAGCATCCAGGCGCTTGTGGATCAACTGGACGCTTTGAAAGCAAAGCTGAGAGCGGTTGCAAACAAGGTGGACAGTGGCACGCTCGAACGAGACAGGCAGGCTATCACGGCCATGTATGCTGATTTCTCCAATGCATATCAAAGTAAAAATTATTCAGCTGTGTCTCGTTTGTTTTCACGCAACTGGCATGCGGCAGACGGCAGCGATATCTATGATCTGGAGGAGACCCTGAGTAACAGTTTCCGGATGTTTAACAGTGTTAAGATGAGTATAGAAGGGCTGTCGATTCAGCGGGTTGAAGGTTCATACAAGGTACGCTATCAGGCTACATTAACCGGCAGCATTTCCCGGCTTCGCCCCCATAAAGAAACGTCAAACGTTGAAGACACCGTATCAATAACCCCTGATGGCCCAAGGATTATGAGCAGTACGGGCATACTGCACTAGGAGTCCTTCGGACTTATGAGAAATCGCACGCCTGCATCAATTCCGTCGTGCGCGGCAGGGATGCCGATGCCAACACATCCGGACTCATCATGCAGGCCATAAATGGGCTGCACCCTTTGCGCGTAAGGCGTGCCAATCGGCTCCCCTGCCGATTTATCTTCACATGGTCACCACTATGCAGGATTTATTCGTTTGATGCCGGCCGATCATGCCATGGCGCCACCTTGAACAGCAGCAGCATGCCGGGTACGGCCAGCCCTGCACAGAGCAGAAAAAAGGAGACCCACCCCATCGACTCGACCAGCCAGCCTGCGCCGGCATTGATAAAGGTACGCGGCACGGCAGCCAGGCTGGTAAACAGGGCAAACTGGGTCGCTGTATAGGCAGGATGCGTAGAACGGGCAATATATGCCACAAAGGCAGCCGTACCGACGCCAACGCCGAATGCCTCAAAACCGATCACCACAGCCAGTCGTGTCAGCTCTACTGGGCCGACATCTGCCTGAACGCCTACAGAGGCGAGCCAGAGAAAACCGAATATCGAACCGAACTGCACCAGACCGAACAACCACAAGGCCTTGTTGATGCCTATTTTCACCATCCACAGCCCACCGAGCAGACCACCGATCACCGCCGGCCATAAGCCGGCATTTTTGGCAATCAGGCCGATCGCTGTCTTGGAATAACCCATATCCAGATAAAACGGTGTTGCCAGCGCCGTGCAGAGGCTATCGCCCAGCTTGTAGCAGAAGATAAATGCCAACACCATCAGTGCACCCCGCCATCCCTGACGACTGATAAACTCATGAAACGGCTCTAGCACCGCCTGACGCAGGCTTTTCGGCACAACCGCCACTTGCGGCTCCTTCACCAGCAGCGTCATCACCATGCCGGGCAGCATAAACAGCGCGGTAATGATAAACACCGTACTCCAGGGCAGATGATCGGCCAGAATAAGCGCCAGCGAGCCGGGTATCAGGCCGGCCACCCGGTAGGCATTGACATGTACCGAACTGCCCAGACCCAGCTCTTCATCATCGAGCAACTCACGGCGGTAGGCATCCAGCGCAATATCCTGCGTCGCCGAGAGGAATGCCAGCAGGGTGGCAAATATAATGATCATCATCATGTCTGTTTGTGGTGAGAAACCGCCCATAGCGGCGATGGTCAGTAGTAACCCGCTCTGGGTCAGCAGCATCCAGCCACGCCTGCGACCCAATAACGGCATCGCGTAACGATCCAGCAGAGGTGACCAGAGAAACTTCCATGTGTAGGGAAACTGGATTAGTGCAAACAGGCCGATCGTGGTCAGATCCACCTGCTCACTGCGCAGCCATGCCGGCAGCAGATTGATCAGCAGATAGAGCGGCAAACCGGATGCGAAGCCGGTGAACACGCAGATAGCCATCTTGCGGGTGAACAGGTGTGAGAGAACACTCATGCGTTTTTAGCTTTCCTTTCACATCAGCGCTGGCCGATGTGCACCTGCTACACGATCAGATCGAAAGCGGCTTGACGTTTATTTCTCGTGTTTCGTTCTGATGCCTTGATCAACCGCTAACTACAAGCGGAGACAAAGGGTGATGCTTATTTCCGCACCCACTGTCCGGATGGTGTCATGATAAATTGCCCCGGTGCCGTTTTCTCCAGAGCCGTGCGTCCGGCAAGCACCTCAACAGCCTGCAGCGTCGTGCCATTTTTTGCCGCGATCGCCTGATAGTGTGCGCGGCGCTTGCCGTTAATATCCGCAACCAGCCCGGCCACTGCTGCACCACCCTGCACCGCCCCGAGATATCCATCCGGCTTTTCGCCCACCATACCTGAAGCCTTGGCATCGTGCAGATCCATCGCACTGGCGCCGGCAGGCAGAGCCATCACGGATAGCAGCCCCAGCATAAGCCCTATGCACGGCATGGCAAGGTAACGAAAATAGTTTTGTGTACGCATTGCTCGACTCCTTTAAAACAGGCCGCTGTCTTCCGACAAGACATGATCCAGATCTTTTTCCACCTTGATCCGTATTTCGTGCTCGATTTTCACATTCAGATTAATGGTAATCGGTTTATCAGGCACCTCTACCTTCACCGTCGGTGTGCATGCAAGCAGCCCCGCGCCATAGGCTGTGCACACCAGAATCATGATTGCTGCTTTACGCATCACCTGCCCGCCTTGCTGCATGGTCGTGATCACCACCAGCCTTACTTTTTCAGGCGCTGCTGCACCCGTTGATCCAATGTTTTGCTGACACCACTGTCCACACTCAGACTCTTCATCAACTGCAGCACATTCTCTTCGAGACTGAGATTAAACGCCACCGCACGTCCTGCTGCATAGGCGGGATTTTTCCCCGCCAGACGCACCTGCATCTTCAATGCGCCATCTATGGCATAGTCCGCCAGCACATCCATTTCATCATAGTGAAAGTCGCGGAAGATGCCAAGCACCATATCCATTTTTGAGTTGCCTGCCGCCAGCGCTTGCGCAGTAGCATTGGTCGCATAGCGGATCACGCCACCGGGCGCACGCGCCGACAAATGTCCCTGTGCAACGGTAACGCCCTTCGGTGTTAACAACATCGGTATCGTGCCGTCCAGCATACCATTGCCGGAGAGCCCCTCCTGCCTCTCCAGTGCCAGGATCTGCTCAATATCCAGATGTTCGACGCTGAGAGTGAACGGGTTCCGTTGCCGATTGAGGTCCATTACTATGGCGTGGCCAGTCACCTGCCCGCCCAGCAGTTGCGCGGAGAGATCATCCACACTCACTACAGGCCGTCCCCCCTGCAGAGGCAACTCCAACCCCACTGTTGCCCCGATATTGCGTATGGCAACACCATGATCAAATGAAGTCAGTGCGACACGTACCGGCTTGCTACTCTTGAGTGTATCACTGCCGGTCAGTTGCAGATGCATCGACAGACCGGCGAAGCGACTTTCACCAAGGCTACCGGCAATAGCATCCAACTCCGCATCAATATGATGATTCAGACTGTATGCGCTACCGCTGCGTTGCCAGCGGCTACCGGCGTCGATCGAGATGCTGCCGCCATCCAGATCAAGCTGCGGCAGCCTTAACCATTCACTCAGCGGATGGGTGCTGTCAAATACCATGGCCGGCACGTGCCATCGCATCGATCCGCCACCGCTAATCAGGTTGTGCTCAACCCTGCCGCTCCCTTGCAACAGCCCACTCTGAGCAGCAAGCGAGTAGTCGGCCGACAACTTCTCCTGATCCACATGCAGCTCCGCATTCAGATCCATCGCGCGCACAACGGCATCACCGGTAGAAAGTGTCGCGCCATGCATACGCAGTCGCCACGCCCTGTTCTCGCCACGTGCAACCGTGATGCTCTGGTAACCCAGTTTAACACCATGCCACTGCATGGCCTGCTTCGGCATGGATAGTGCCGCCTGCTCAATCTGCCAGCTGTCGGTTGAGGCATACGACACCATCAGCGGCTGATCCAGGCGCAGCGTTGTCTGCGGAAAATTCAGCCCGGCATACAGCAGCTTGCCAATGCGCAGTTGCTGCCCTGCCGGCAGAACCAGCAGCAGCCGCGGCTCTTTGATTGTTACAGTACCGCTCAAGCCGGTCGGAAGCAGCAGCGATGCCGGTGCCTGCATGGCCGGCAGCTGCGCGCTGGCATGCATGCCCTTGTCGATATGCCAGTCACAACGGCCATCGGCTACAGCCAGTGTGAGCGTGCCCGCCAGGTTGATCCGGCTTGCCTTGCCAACATGCTCAGCCGTCAAGTCAGTGGTCAGCAGGGCGTGGCCGGCAAGAGCTGACCATAGTCTGTCATGATCCGAAGGGAGTTCGGCCGGCCATGTCAGTTTCAGCTCAGCATCCAGACGGCCACTGATCTGCTCGCCCACAAGCGGCGATAAGCGTACGTAATCAGCCTGCAGCTCGCCATGAAATTGCAACAGAGCCTGCTGCCTGATGATGCTGCCGCTTAAGCGTACAATTTCGCTGCCGCTACCTGGCTCCGCTTGCTCCAGGACAATATGCAGCTCTCCATCCGCTGTGAATTCGGCCTGCAACTGAAATTGCTGCGTGCCGGTATCCAGCAGCAGCGGTGTCTGCAACACACCGTGTGCATAATCGATGCGGCCGCTGATCTGTTGCAGTGGTTGTTGCGCTGGAAATTTGATGGCTATCTGCTGCACATGCAGCTGCCGGGCCGGAATCATGGCCAGCAGGCCCGCCGGAGCCTGCATGCTTACAGGAGGTTGATCCGGGCCGGTGCCGGTCAGCAGGGTCAGCGACAGACGCGCCACGGCAATGCTGTTGACCCGACCATCAAACAGCTCAGCAGGTGACCAATCGACAACCACCCCCTGCATGTTGATGCGCAGTGAGCCATCATCGGCCTCCAGCCGGGCGGTATCCAGTACAGCCCCATGCAAACCGAACGATGAGATATGGATATCGCTATGGCCGAAACCCGCGCCTGCCAGGCGCACGGAGATCAGCAGAGATGCCAGCGCCGGCAACAACAGATAGAGAGCCAGCATCAATACAGAGGCGAGCATCAACCAGAGCGCAGTGCGCCTGAGCTGCATCACTGTTATAGCCTCACCGGCTGAGCGGCAGCAGCAGGGCCGGCAAGGAGGCGATCAGCCCGGTAGCGGCCCATCGAGAAATGCCAGCTCCTCCCAGATACTGGTCGACTGACCATGCGCATCCCGAAAACGCAGCTGCTCACGTTTTGGCACCAGCCGGCTGGGACGCCCATAGCTGTCGTCCTGCACCTGCTCGCTATCGGCAGAGGACAAAATCATCAGCCCCTCTTCAACCAGCAGATCAGTCACTTCATACTCTTCATTCAGATAGCGAACCCGTCTGCCGATCAGGCTTATCAGCGACTCGGGTTTATCGATCATCATTTGCGGTACCGAATCAGTCATGGCGACTCCCTATGTGACAACAGGATAAGAATGCAACCGACCCGGGTCAATGACAGACAGGCCTGCGCCATAAAGAAAGGGCCCGCTTAAACAGCGGGCCCATATAACACATGATAGCAGCCAAGCCGCTACATAACTGATCAATGGCTGAAGCGCAGCTGGAATGTAACCGGTACGGCTGCGGCAATCGATGGCAACTTCGCCGCCTCGCGCAGTGCCTCAATGCCTGCAACCAGCCCGAAATCTGCCGCCTTGATGATGATCGGTGCGCGGCTGCTGACCAGGAGACCACCATCAGCCAGTCCGACAATAGTGACCTCGGCCGGTAGTTGCTGTTCAATACCATGCAGGCTCAGCCTTAGCGGCACGGTTGCCGAAACGGATTCGCCGGGCTTGAGTGCTGCAAGCTTGAGACTGCTGACATCAGCAGAAACCTTGGCTGTTGCAAAATGGCTAACATCAAACAGCATGGATTGCATACGCTCGTTGCGAATGGCCACACCGGTCTCCACGCTGGTCAAATCAACAGAGACCTGCGTTTGTCCATCCTCAATCGAGCCCTGCAAAGCCTTAAAATGGTGAACTTCACCCACCACACCTTTTTTTACCGATACAAAATTCAACGATGACTCTCCGCCATCCAAAGACCAGTCGGCAGCCCAGCCGCTCATCGGCATGCAGAGCATGCATAACATCACAATTTTTTTCATAACCACTCCTTTTATCTCAATCGATTTCAACTGCAATGCTTGCCCACTCCCTGTAAATCAAAACACTCTGCAGTGTGTGCCTTTGATATCGGGCAGCCATCTGCTGCTACCGTTTTCATTGCAGGATGCAATAAATCGGCATCGCCCTAGCATGCCGGCAACATGATCAAGGAGAGGCTGCATGCAACAATTCTGGACCCTGTTAAGCGAAAAGACACTACTGGATATAACACTGGCACACTGGCTGCTTGCTGTCATCGCCCTGTTTATGACAGTTGCGACCCAGCGTATCGCGCTGACCCTGTTTCAGCGTATGGCAAAAAAGCTGGCTGCACGCACCAAAACACAGCTGGATGACGTACTGCTTACAGCGGCCGAACAACCGGCCAGCATGCTGATCTACGTGCTAGGGCTGATGTTGACCGTTCATCTGCTGCATCCGCCAGCAGATGTCTTCCCGCTGGTGGCTATTGCCGATCAGAGCGCGCGCATTATCGCCATCATTATCGGCATCTGGTTCCTGTGGCGCCTGATTACAGGGCTCGCCGCCTACTTTTCCACTCGCGCACGGGAAACTGACTCGGCACTGGATGACCAGCTGGTGCCCTTTGTCGCCAAAACACTGCGGATATTTCTGGTTATGACCGCTGTACTGGTTGTGGCACAAAATATGGGCTACTCCATCTCGGGCCTGCTGGCATCACTCGGTATCGGCGGTATCGCTATCGCCATGGCCGCCAAGGATACTATTTCCAATATTTTCGGATCGATCATGATTCTGGTCGACCGGCCCTTCACTGTAGGTGACTGGATAAAAACTACGGAGTTCGAGGGCGTAGTCGAGGAGATCGGTTTTCGCTCCACCCGTATTCGCACCTTTGAGCGAACGCTGGTCAATGTGCCCAACTCCTCCCTGGCCAATATGGTCATTGATAATATCGATGCCCGCAGCCAGCGTCGCATCAAAATGCGTATCGGCCTGACTTATGATACGACTCCGGCACAGATGACGGCGGCCATTGCCGGCATTGAGGAAATTCTGCTCAATCATCCAGGTGTCCATCAGAGCTATAAGCTGGTGAAGTTTGATGAGTTCGAAAATTCATCGCTATCTATTTTCCTCTACTACTTCGCCAGTAACAAGGTCTGGGCTGAATACCTGCAGGTACGACAGGAGGTGAATCTGCAGATCATGGAGCTACTCGAATCACTGGAGCTCAACTTCGCCTTCCCTACCCGCACGCTACACATCGAGAAGGAAGAGATGCTTGCTGCACAGGAGCCAGCAAGGGAAGCGCGATGATCTCTCATCCCGCTGCTGAAAGCATGAGTGAATGCGAGACCACAAGAGACCTGCCTTCACCACCGAAAGCAGGAAGCCCGCTGATACCGGCATGACGAAGCTGGCGAAGATACTAAATGGCTCATATAGACGAACAGATGATGCAGGTAGTCCGGACGCCCTTGTTGCCGCCTGTTACTCGGGGACGCTAACCTGAACTGCAGCCGCCGCGGCGTCTGGCTGATCATCGGCAACTGTTTTTTCCACCATCGTCACCGGCTGATCAAACGTGTCGAAGACATCAACCTCAAATGCCCTGTTCGGAATCCGGCTGCGGTCAATCAACTGCAGCGACTCTCCGGGACGCACATCCTCGGCGATCACCGTTGATGCCCCCTGATCTGCCATCGAACTGCGTCGGGTACAACATATATTCAAATCATTACTTTGCCAGTTCCCATGCTGGCTATGCCTGCGCTTCACCGATGCGGCGGTAAAGCTCAGCGGCGTACCATCATGGCGCTGGATCCTCAGCCACAGGTCTCGTCTGGTTGGCTGCACAGCCAGCTCAGCCGGCATGGTGCCGCTTTGAAGGAACGACTCGATAAAAGGGATACGATCCAACTCACTGGGCAGCGTATGATGATCGCCGGTAATGGATACATTCGGCGCCCACGGCAACCACGCCGCAACATCATCCACCACCAGATCCCCCTTTAATGCGCGGTTGCTGGTGGTATACGCATTCAACACTTCAATGCCATCAAGCTCACTGCCGCCCAGACTGTTCAACTGCCAGAGAAAATCGCTGCCCGGCTGAATCTCCTGAGCCTGCACATTGCCGGTCGCGGCCACAGATGCCAGCTCCGCCAGTACACTCGCCGCATTGGCGCCATAATGCGGCACCGACAACAGCAACAAACGGCGGATATTGTGGCCAATATGGTGAGAGAGATACTGGCGTACCAGCACGCCCCCCATACTGTGCGCCACCACATCCACTTCACCGGGAAAGCTTTTCAGGTAGCGCTCCAGATGCTCCTCCATCGCCTCAAGCGGTGGATAGCGATTCGGCAGCGCACCTGTACGGTAGTTGAAGTAATAGATATCCCTGCCCATACGCTGCTCCATCTGCAGCAGGCGTTTGGCATCAGGCCAGGTGAATTCATCTCCATTCCAGCCATGCACAAGCAGTACAGGTACGGTATCAGGATAATCTGGCTGCATCAGCTGATCTGTCTCTTCCCAACCCTGCCAGAGGTTAAGCGTAATCTGCTCACTGCTCTTGCCTGCGCACGAAGAGAGCAACAGTGCAACAGCAAGCAGACAGACGGGGCGGATCAACCGGACACATATCTTCATGCCCCCATGCTCACGGATTATATCCGGCATGCCAATAGTGGCGTGGCGAATTCACGTAATCCTCATGGCTCTCAAGCCAAACACACCTGTGCATCACCACAGCAATGCTTGGCAAGCAGGGCATGCTATGGTCGGATACAGCCCATGAAGATGCTATTTGATTTTTTCCCTGTTCTGCTGTTTTTTATCGTCTACAAGGCTGTCGATATCTATGCTGCGACAGCTGTATTGATTGCAGCCTCGGCGGTGCAGACATTCGGCCATCGCATATTCAAAGGCTCATTCGAAAAATCGCATGTCATTACACTGGTACTTGTCGCCATATTCGGCACCCTGACACTGGCGTTGCACGATGAGGTATTCATCAAATGGAAGCCAACCGCCATCAACTGGCTGTTTGCCGCTGTATTTATCGGTTCGCATTTTATCGGCAAGAAAACCATTATTGAACGCATGATGGGAGCCAACATCACACTGCCTGCCTTTGTCTGGAGCCGTCTGAATATAGCCTGGGCACTGTTTTTCATCATGCTTGGTTGCCTGAATCTGTATGTCGCATTTTCATTCGATACGGACACATGGGTAAACTTCAAACTGTTCGGTCTGATGGGGCTGACCTTTGTTTTCATCATTGCCCAGAGTCTATATCTGGTTCCTTACCTGAAAGAAGCAGAGAAAACCGACGCCGACTGACACCCGCAAGGCCAAGTAGCCGGCGAAAACCGGCCGGCGCGGGATTCAAATGCGGCTATTCCGGCTTGCCGCCCATATGCAGCGGTTTTCCCTGTGATAGTGATGACAGGTAGCTGATCAGATTCACCATCTCGACACTATCATGGGCAGGCGGCGTTCCCTGTAGTGCACCTGCTACACAATTATGCACCTGATCTGCCAGCACCAGCACACGTGCCTGACGTATGTTGTAGCGCGGAAAAATAGCAGCCGCATTGTTCAGACTGGGAATCGTGCTGCCATCGGGCAATTTACCTGCCGTGGTGCCGCCGGCAGTATGACAACTGTTGCAGGTTCTTCCGGCACCTTTGAATGTAGACTGCGTATTCCGGTCGAACGTGACACCTGATTCCGCTGGAACGCGGCACCCCATTCCGATTGAAGTCGGCACCTGATTCCGGTGAAGTCGACACC
>PFXI01000002.1 GCA_002791575.1 Zetaproteobacteria bacterium CG_4_9_14_3_um_filter_54_145
TGCGATCTACTTTCACTTGGGTGCTTTGGACCTGTATCCGGCACCCAATCAGGCAGGTTCGACTTGTGCTGCCCACACAACTTCGTGAAGCGCCTATTTTTTTATGACGCGCGGAGGGATTTTTCCTGACTTGCCCAGCAGATCGGAAAAGGTGGCAATATCTTCCTCTGAACCAAGCGTCTTGGAGTTAATCTTGATGCCCAGTTGCTTGGCAACACTTTGCAGGCTTGCAATACACTCCTGCACTGCATCAGCCTTCTTATCTTTGCCGGCAATGCCTTTGGCTTTTAAATAGCCTTCGAACTCTGCTTGATATCTGATCATGTTGGGACTCCAGGCGCGTAGAATGATGCGCGGTGACAGAATAGCAATGGCAACCGGTTTTCCACTCTTATATTGCTGGTTGAATCTATATCAATCTGCATAGCAGCAGTTCGGAACATGGATGGAAGTGGGGTAAGGTACTGGCCCGGCAGATGTGTCACAGCCTCTGCTTATTGTCGTCAACAGAACTAATACTTCTCCGGCACAAAGGTTTGAGAATCAATAGCCGGACGCTGATAGTCCCCGTGTTTTTCTCTGGGCGGCAGCTCCATTGGTACCGGCATGATGTCTTCAAAAGGGATCGTGGCAAGGATATGGCTGAGGCAGTTCAGCCGTGCCCGTTTTTTATCATCGGCATCCACGACATACCAGTGTGCTTCGGCAATATCGGTATAGAAAAACATCTGATCTTTGGCTTTTGAATACTCGACCCAGCGGTTGCGAGATTCCAGATCCATCGGGCTCAACTTCCAGTGCTTGGTTGCATCATGTGCCCGCTTCTGAAAGCGGCTCTCCTGCACATCATCACTGACTGAGAACCAGTATTTCAATAAAATGATGCCGGAGTGGGCAAGCATGCGCTCAAATTCCGGACAGGAGCGCAGAAACTCCCGGTATTCCGCATCGCTGCAAAAATCCATCACGCGCTCGACACCTGCACGGTTGTACCAGCTCCGGTCAAAGATAACGATCTCTCCGGCAGCCGGAAAATGTTGTACATAGCGCTGAAAATACCACTGCGTTTTTTCCCTATCCGATGGGGCAGGCAGGGCCACAACATTGCAGCCGCGCGGATTTAACGGCTCGATCAGGCGCTTGATGGTGCCGCCCTTACCGGCGGCATCACGCCCTTCGAAGACAATCATCACGCGCAGGCCTTTGGCCTTGACCCAGTGCTGCCATTTGACCAGGTCAACGTAGATGTCGGCCAGCGCTTTATGATAATCTTTCTTTGATATTTTCGTATCTTTACTCATGACAACACTCCTGCTGCTATCTTATCAGAACAGACGTGAATACCAAGTACGATGCTGTTTTTTCTTCTGCCGTTTGGCAGAGTGTGCGCGCAAAAAAAACAGATGGGGTATGGACAATGATTGAAGTGTTGTTTCTGTCGCTGGCGCTGGCTATGGATGCCTTTGCTGTGGCGATCGGGCTGGGCTCGAAAGAGGATGAGAAGCATCTGCTTACGCTGGCCATCAAGGCAGGCCTATGGTTTGGCATTTTTCAGGGGGTGATGCCGTTGATCGGTTACCTGGCCGGCCACGGCTTGCTGGGTTGGGTTGAGGCCTATGCATCGTGGATTGCCTTTGCGTTGCTGCTGCTCATCGGCGGTAAAATGATTTTTGAATCATTCGGCGAGGGTGTGGAAGAGGAGATCACGCAAACCAGCCATAAGGTGATGCTGATGCTGGCCATTGCCACTAGTATCGATGCCATGGCAGCGGGATTCACGCTGACCCTGCTTGAGGTTGATGCCTGGCTTGCCTGCCTGATCATCGGTGTGACCACCTTTGTGATGAGCTGGGCCGGTGTTTATGTTGGCAAGCGCAGCGGCACCTGGCTGGAGAGTAAGGCGGAGCTGTTCGGTGGTGTGGTGTTGATTTTGATCGGTTTTAAAATGCTGCTATTCTGACAGGCTGAACACAGGGCTGCTGCTCCGGCAGATGGTTCGGAGCAAGCGCATCAGTGCGCAGCTTCGTCTCCCCATGGGTGCAGTTTGGCGGGACTGATATATTCAATTTTCACACTGGGAATCGGTGCCAGTTCAACCTCCACATGGTTGAACGGCATGTCCGGGTCTTCCACCTTGTCCTGCAGCTTGCCCGCTTCGGCAATAGCCATAACCAGCGCCTTGCCAATCAGGTTATCGTGCAGTGCTTCCATGGCATGCTCGACATCCACATGCCCGCTACCATGATGGTGAAAATGCACAAATACCTTTGGTGGAACCCCGACCTCAATGTCGACTTCAGTCAGGGTGTACCCGGCTTTTTTCAAATATGGCATGGTTTTCTTGATATCTGAACTGACACGATCGAGAGACAACTCGTTATTGAATACCTGTGACATGGCATCATTGGTCAGGCCGAGAAACTGACTGGCGGCCGCTGTATAGCGCCCCTGTTCGAGCTCTGTTTTCCATATATTGCCACGTTCACTGGTCATGACCATTTCAAACGAGCGGTATATTGCCCAGGAAGAGAGCAGTAGCGCCAGAGCCGTGCAGATCAGAATCAGGCGGAGCAGGCGGCGCTTGTGGTGATGCCAGCGACCCGGTTTTGTATGAGCATGGCGTTTGTGTTGCGGTTTGTACTGCGATTTCTGGCGTGGTGCCGATGCTGTAGGGCCGGGTGCTCTTGAATCCGCCTGCTGCCGGGAGTTGTCAGCAGGGCCGCTTGTAGTGCCCGGTTCGCCTTGCTCTATTGTCACTGTAGTGCTCTATCGGTTCTTGGCTTGGGCGCAGTGGAGGAGGGTATCACTCTGTTTTTTCAACGCTGTCCATATTGTCTTTGGCATCCTCGATCAGGCAGCGGATTTCATCAATGGCGGCGGCATTGCCGGCTTCGATCAGGCCAATGATGAAATTTTCAATGGTACGCGGCAGCAGTGTCGGATCCTCCAGCGTACCTCGGGAGTAGAGGATAAACCCATTGAGAAAGCCTTCAAACTGTTCGTCTGAGAGCTTCTCATGATTCTTGTTCTGCGATCCGGCCATGAACGCCTTGATCTGGCTGCTGCTGAATTCAAAGCCACCCAGCTCAAAAATCTCTTTGATCTCAAAGTGCTTGAGATTGTTGGCAATGGATATTTTTTTGATAATGCTATTATTTTTCATGGGCGGCAGTTTAGGTATCAGGTGGTGATCAGGATAGCATTTTTTTATCAGTGACATATCTCTCTTACTCTTGCCTGTATGAATTATTCATGGTTTTCTCCAATTTAGCGGCAACATTTCAGTAAATCCGTTTCCCAAAGCAATAGAGCACTGGCATGCTTCGCGCGCATTTTTTTGCAGGTAGTCCGCCGCATGTAAATCCGGCTGCTGCACCAATGACAGGTTTCAATCACGGATAGTGGAGAGGATTATGAACAGACTGATTGTGCTCGCGGGTATCACTGCGATGCTGAGCGTGGGTAGCGCCGATGCCGGCGTTATCACTTCGGCAGGTTCGACAACCGTTCAGCCGGCGATGAAGGCCTGCGCAAAAGCCTATAAAAAGAGCCATGCCGACATGCAGTTTATTATTGCCGGCGGTGGCTCAAGCAAGGGTGTGAAGACTGCCGCCAGAGGCAAGGTGGATATCGGCCGTGCATCGCGTGCGATCAAGGATAAAGAGGCAGTCGCCCATCCGGATCTGAAGACGTTCAAGCTGGCCACTGATGGCGTGGTTCTTGTGATCAATGCCGCCAATACCATTTCAGCACTGAGCTCGGCGCAAGTGGAGCAGCTGTTCAAAGGCGAGGTTGATAACTGGCAGGCCGTGGGTGGGCCTGACGCTCCGGTTAAATTGATCTCCATGGGTACGGAGCATGGTACATACGAGTTGTTCTCCCATCACTTTCACCTCAAAGGAGTGGAGAGTGATGGCAACCTGATGTTTGATCACGGTCAGGCATGGATTGCTTTTTCGCAGGATATTGCGCTGGAAAAGGTGGCTCATGATAAAAACGCCATCACTTTTGCATCAGTCGGCGTTGCCGGTGAATTTGCCCAGAATGGTGATGTGAAGCTGCTCAATCTCGATGGTGTAGAGCCGACCACGGAGAATGTGGTGAATGGCACATACAAGCTCTCCAGACCGTTACTGCTGCTGACCAGGGGCGCACCAAGTGGTGAAATAAAAGATTTCATTGATTATATGCAGGCTGCCGAGTGCCAGTCGATTGTCAAAGAGCTGGGTTATATTCCCAATCTTTAAGCGTTTCTGAAGACAAATATCTAACAGAATCAGGAGAGTGTAATGCGTTATATTATTTGTATGCTGCTTGCAGCGGGTATGGGCATGGTATCAGTAAGTGCGCAGGCCGAAGAATCCAGAAGTGTCAACTTCATGGTTTTTATGAAGGTGGATCCGGCATTTGACTATGACCCGATCATGTTCGGCGGCTTCAGTGCGTTTATCAATAAAATGGACGGAGCCCGTTTGCTGTTGCTCTCGCACAGTGCAAAATCGCTGAACGGCGATGTTATCAATCTACAGCAGGATGTGTTGAATGACAGAAAAGGCGGTGGCTTGAGCGATGTCGGCGTCAATTGTCAGCTGAGCTACCATGCAGCCGGTGAAGCAGATGATATCGAATATCAATTCAATGGTGATTGCCAGATTATCGGCAGTTTTCATGGCAAGGAGATGACCATCAAGGCTCATATTCCCAGCACCGATCTGCCGGATGCGGCCAGAGGTACGGATGTCTGGATGGAAGTCTATGAGGATTCTAAATCCGGACTTGCCTTTTACGCCAACGTCAGCAAACGCTAGCCTGTCTGAGCTGGCAAACGCTCAGCCGGGGGTAGTATGTTAAACAGCTTCGCATTTGCAGCCACACCGCTCATCCGTTTCGGCGCCGGCACCCGGCGCGAGTTAGCCGGTCTGATTGCCGCATTCGGGAATCGGCTGCTGCTGGTTACCGGCGGCACCTCCTTTGACAGATCGCCCCGGGCCTGCATGCTGCTGGAAAGCCTGCAGCAGCGTTTTGAGCTTAAACGCCTGCGTGTTGGTGGTGAACCATCGCCGCAGCTGGTCGATGATGCGGTAGCGGCATTCGCCGCCTGGCAGCCGCAGTGCGTAGTCGCCATTGGCGGCGGCAGTACCATCGATGCAGCCAAGGCTATTGCAGGTCTGCTTCCCACAGGTGATTCGGTGATGGCATATCTCGAAGGGGTGGGGCAGGGCAAGACCTACGGCGGAGAAGCCACGCCATTTATCGCACTACCCACCACTGCTGGAACGGGCGGAGAAACCAGTAAAAATGCGGTACTGTCAGTAATTGGTGAGAATGGATTCAAGAAGTCCTTTCGTCATGAGAAGCTGGTGGCGCGCGCCATTATTCTCGATCCGGAACTCTCGCTGGGTTGTCCTGCAACCATCAGTGCGGCTTGCGGCATGGATGCGCTGACCCAGTTGCTGGAATCCTATCTGTCTACCGACGCAAACCCGATGACCGATGCGCTGGCGCTGAGCGGCCTGGAATATCTGCGCGATGCGCTTATTCCGGCTGTAGAGCAGGGTGATGATCTGGCTGCACGCGCAGGCATGCTGTATGCCTCATCGATATCCGGTCTGACACTGGCCAATGCCGGGCTCGGCAGTGTGCATGGCCTGGCTTCACCATTGGGTGCTTTTTTTCCGATTCCGCACGGTGTGGTCTGCGGCACACTGGTGGCCGCGGCTGTCAGACAAAATATAGAGCTGCTGTCGACCGGGGAGCCGCTGCATCCGGCACTGGCCAAATATGCCGTAGCCGGCCGGCTGATGCTGAACAGGCAGGATCTGTCGGATCAGGATGCCATCACGGGGCTAATGAGCCTGCTGGATGCGTGGACAGAGCGACTGCATATGCCGCAGCTCTCGGCATTCGGCATTACTGTCGCCGATATCCCGCATATCGTTGCCCATGCCAGTGGCGGCATGAAAACCAATCCGGTACAACTTACCGCTGCACAGGCTGCAGCGCTGTTGGTATCCAGGCTGTAGTTTTACGCTTCGTCACTTCGATCGGGGACTGTTTTCAGCAATATACATTAGGCATTGATTATATTAGTGTAATTGAATATTATTCGCCGCATGACTAGGATCCCGAAGGAAAAAATCATTTCAGCCAGTGAAGGCTTACGTGCCATTGCACATGAGGTTCGACTTTCCGTGCTTTGTAATCTGCTCAACGGGCCGATGTGCGTGCAGGAATTGATGGAGGCAACCGGTGCCGCCCAATCCAATCTCTCCCAGCATCTGGCCAAGATGCGCCTGATGGGCGTGATCTGTAATGAGAAGCGCGGTCAGCAGGTTTATTACAGAATCGCCAATCCCGCTTTCTCCGAACTTGTCCATGCTTTACAAAACATCTATTGTCCTGAGATGTGCAAGATTGCAGTGAAGGAGGGCTGAGGGTGTTTTTTTTCGCTAAAATATCAGTATTACGTTATACACTAATGCTTATGTCGGCAGTTTGTTTTATCATGCCGGCTGCAGCAGATACATTCACATTACAGCAGAGCGTGGCCATGGCACTGCAGCACAACCGGCTGCTCGCCGCTGATCAGTATCGTGTACAGGCGGCCGAGGCCGGCGTTGATGAGGCCAACGGGCATCTGCTACCAAGACTTGATGCCGGTTACAGCATGATGCGGAGTAACTCTCCATTGACCGTATTCGGTACCAAGCTGATGCAGCAGCGCGTAACCGCCGCCGACTTCAACCCGGTTACTTTGAATAACCCTTCAGCTATCAATAATTACCAGCCTAGCCTGACCTTGAGCATGCCGCTATATCAGGGCGGTGCCCTGTGGGCCGGACGTCGTCAGGCAGAGCAGGGCGTGCAGGCAAGCCATAGTCAGCATGCATGGCTGCGTCAGCAGACGATTTTTCAAACCATCCAGACCTATATGGCATGGCTCAATGCCGATGCCCAGCTTAAAGCTGCCGAGAAATCACTGGAGGCATCGAGCCGCCATTTGAACAATGTGCGCGCCATGCGCAAGCGCGGCATTCTGATTGATTCTGATGTGATGGATGCAGAGGTACACCGTCTGCAGAATGAGGTGCGTGTGAACCAGAGCCGTAATGGCGTTGAGCACGCCCGTGATCTGCTGGCTCGCCTTACCGGCATGACAACAGAGGTGATGACTCAACCTGCTGCTGCACCGGAGCTGCAGGCTCCGGCAGCGGTCCAGCAACTGGAGCAGACGGCGATAAGGCAGCGGCCGGATTTTCAGGCCATGCAGTCCACACTGGAAGCCAGCAGGGCAGCGGTGGATGTGGAAAAGTCCTCATTCATGCCGCATGTCAGCCTGCAGGCCACACAGGAGTGGAACAGCGCTACACCTTCGGTACGTAATGGCAATGCTACGGTGGGAGCACAGGTGAGTATGAATCTGTTTGCCGGTGGATCGGATAAGGCAGCATTGAGCCGGCGCCGGGCGGATGCAGCACGTTTGTCACTGGAGCTTGATGACAAACAGTCGCAGATCATCAATGAAGTCAGACAGGCCAGGCGTCAGCTAACCGAGGCAGAAAAGCGTAGCAGGGCAGAGTCCGAGGCCATGAATCAGGCGCTGGAATCCCTGCGCATTACAGAACTCAGGCACGCTCAGGGGCTGGAAAAAACATCGGATCTGCTCAATGCGCAGAGCCGTGCCGATATGGCTCAGGCGGAAGCGATCCGGGCCGGATACGATGTAAGTGTAGCCAAAGCAAACCTGTTACTGGTGAGCGGCAGCTTGAGTGAGGGGAGTATTCAATGAAGCGGTCTACTAGAATATTGAGCAGTTGTTGTCTGGCACTGCTGCTCTTGACCGGTTGCTCGGATGAGCAGCAGCAAGCTGATGCACTAACACCTGTCGACATCGCAGCGCAGACGAAGACGCTCGCTGCTATCGCCCTGCCGGTGCATTACCACACCAGCGGCACGGTCAGTTCCGATCATAAGGTGTCTGTCAGTTCACGTCTGTCCGGTTATATCCGTAGTATCAAGGTGCGAGAAGGTGACCGCGTCAAGGCCGGTCAGTTGCTCTTTGATGTGGATCCGGTGAATGCGCGTCAGGCCTATGCGCAGGCAAAGGCCGATCAGGCTGATGCAGCATCCGATCTGAATCGTTATCGCAGCCTGCTGGCCGATCATGCGGTGAGTCAGCAGCAGTATGATAAGGTGCGCCTGCGTTATGTGGTGGCCCAGTCGCGTGCCGTACAGGCAGAGAATTTACTGCAGTATGCTGAAGTGCGCTCGCCGGTGAGTGGTATCGTGGTAGAAAAGCATGCCAGCAGTGGTGATCTGGCTTCGCCCGGTCAGTCCCTGCTGGTCCTGGAAGATCCCTCCAGCTTGCTGGTGGAGACCTATGTTTCCGAACAGTTTGTCGCCACCATTCATGAAGATGATGCCGTGCGTGTGTTTATCCCCGGTCTGGATAAAACAATTGATGGTCATATCCGCCAGATCGTCAAATCTGCCGATCGCCTGTCGCATCAGTTTCTGGTCAAGGTAGCACTCTCAGCCGATGGCGGGGCGTATCCGGGCATGTTTGCCGAGGTGAATTTTGCTGTGGGTAAGCGCATGGCTATTATGGTGCCCGAGACGGCTCTGCAGAAACGATCCGGGCTGGTCGGCATCTATGTGGTCGATGCACAGTCCATTGCCCATTACCGCCAATTGAGAACAGGTGAGCAGGGTGAGCAGGGCGTAGAGGTGCTGGCGGGTCTGAATGCGGGTGATGTGATTGCCTGGCGTCCCGACGGTGGTTTGCGCAGCGGCATGCGCGTAAAGGCTGAGTGATGGATTACAAAGATCTGAATATCGCCGGGCGCCTCGGTGCTGCGGCAATGGGCAGCAGCATGACGCCCATTATCAGCATTCTTATTTTTCTCGTAGGGCTGGTGGTGCTGGTAATGACACCGCGTGAAGAAAATCCGGTGATTGATGTGCCTGCTGCCAATGTCATGGTCAGCATGCAGGGGGCAAGTCCCGAAGAGGTGCAGAACCTCATCGTGCGTCCGCTTGAGATGGTGCTGGGTGAAATGACCGGTGTGGATCACACCTACGGTACGGCGCTCGACTCGATGGGCGTGGTAACCGTGATGTTCAAGGTGGGCGAGGATAAGGAAGCAAGCCTCGTCAAACTCTATGACCGCATGATGCACAACCTCGATCGCATTCCGCCGGGCGCGTCACAACCGTTGATCAAGCCGCTGGATGTCGATGACGTGCCGGTATCGGTGATTACCCTCTCTACCGATGCCATGGATGGTCTGGCTCTCAAACGGCTGGCCGAACGAGTACGCGAGCAACTGGTCCCGCTGCATGGCGTATCTGTGGCCGATATTATCGGCGGGCGCGATCGCGAAGTACGCATCGAGCTGGATCCGGCTCGCATGACAGCTTATGGCATTACGCTGGATCGTTTGCATCAGGTGCTCGCAGCCGCCAACAGTGGCGGGCCGGTTGGCGATCTGGTTGGCGATAACCATGTCACCAAGGTGTGGCTGGACGGTTATCTGAAGTCGGCGGGCGATGTCGGCCGTCTGATTATTGGCGAGGCGGAGGGTAAACCGATCTACCTGCGCGATATTGCCAATGTCAGCGATGGCCCTGCCGAAGTGGAACAGTACCACCGTATAGGTTTTGGTGCGGCGGATAAACATTTCGGTGATGAGGAGCGGCCTGCTGTCTCCATTTCGCTGGCCAAAAAGCGCGGCACCAATGCCGTATTTGTCACCGAGCGTATTGCTGAAAAGCTGGAGAGCCTGAAGGGTGATCTGATACCGGACAATGTAGAGGTGACCATTACGCGTGATTCCGGTGAGCGGGCGAACGCGGCAGTGAACATGCTGATTGAACATCTCGGCATCGCCATTGTTTCGGTGATTATTATTCTGCTGCTGTTTCTGGGCTGGCGGGAAGCGGCGATTGTCACGATGAATATACCGCTGATTCTGTTTATTGTACTGGCCATCGGTCTGCTGGCGGATCAGACCATTAACCGTATTACACTGTTTGCCCTGATTCTGGCGCTGGGGCTGCTGGTGGATGATGCCATTGTGGTGATCGAAAATATTCACCGTCATCTGCACCACGGCGCAAAGAGCATGAAAGAGAAGGCCGCCCTGATTATCCGTGCCACCAATGAAACAGGCAAGCCGACTATTATTGCCACAATTGCTGTTATCCTGGCTTTTATCCCGATGGCTTTTGTGACCGGTATGATGGGGCCGTATATGGCGCCGATTCCGTTTAATGCCCCTATTGCCATGGCAGCATCGCTGGTGATTGCCTATATGTTCACGCCGTGGATTGCCCAGCGCTGGTTGCCATGCCGGATGACTGAAGCGACGATGGAAGAAGAGGATGAAAAAACAACCGACTGGGTACATCGCACCTATATGAAGCTGGCTACGCCGCTGATTGAGCGGCGCAGTATCCGCGCACTGTTCTGGCTGGTTGTGCTGCTGTTGTTCTCTTTTGGCATGTGGGAGCCAGCCTGGCAGTTCGTGCGTCCTGCCGGCATCAACGGGCCGCTGACAGCAGGCACGGTCGAGTTGAAAATGCTGCCCAAGGGCAATAACAATACATTCAATATCACCATTGATATGCCGGAAGGCGCAACGCTGGAAGAGACCGATGGCATGGCCCGTCAGGTAGCCGATATCGTGCGCGTTTATCCTATGGTCACCGACTACGAAGCCTATGTCGGGCAGGCCGGTCCCATCGATTTCAATGGCATGCTGCGCGGGGCACTGTTCAGGAGCAGTCCGTATCAGGCGGAGTTGCGCGTGAATCTGGTGGACAAGCAGGAGCGATCGATTCGTTCCGATCAGATTGTACTGCAACTGCGCAAGGCGCTGGCGCCGCTGATGGCAGCTAATCCGCGCGCCAGTATCAAGCTGGTGGAAGATCCGCCCGGGCCACCGGTGCGGGCAACACTGCTGGCAGAGATATACGGACCGGATTATGGAACCCAGCGGGCAATCGCCACGCAGGTGAAAGAACGTTTTGCTGCCACCTATGATGTCACGGATATTGATGACTCGGTCGGTGAGGCGCAGACACAGCTGAATATTGTCGTGGATAAGGAGAAGGCTGCGCGTCTGGGAGTGGCGACACGTCAGGTGGAGTTAGTATTGCGTGATTTTCTGGGCGGCTATCGCGCCGGTGCCTTGCATGTGGATGCATCCCGGCATGCGGTCATCCTGCATGTGCAGCTGCCCAAAAAGCTGCGTGCCACCCCCGAGGATTTAAGCCGCCTCTATGTCAGCGGCAGGAACGGAGCTGTGCAACTCTCTTCTATCGCAACGGTTGAGCAGACAACGGCCAGATTACCGATATTCAGCAAGGATTCGCATCCGGTTGTCTATGTGATGGGTGAGCCTGCAGCGGGTTCACAGGTCTATCCGCTGCTGGAGATGGACAGCCAGCTGGGTAACAGTCAGATCGCTCCGGGTACGACCATGAAAACGGGGGGTATGCGTTTTACCGATACGCAACCGGACGATACCTTCGGTTATCATATGCTATGGGATGGCGAGATGCGTCTGACACTGGATGTGTTTCGTGACCTGGGGGCGGCGTTTATTGTCGGTCTTATTCTGATCTATTTGCTGATGGTGGCCTATTACGGCGAGTTTATTCTGCCCATGCTGGTGATGGCACCAACGGCGTTGACGATGATCGGTATTTTTCCGGGCCACTGGATTACCGGCCAGCCGTTCACGGCTACATCGATGATCGGCATGATTGCGCTGGCCGGCATTGTTGTGCGCAACTCATTGCTGCTGATCGACTTTATTCTCGATTATCGTAGTCGGGGTTATGATGTGAAAACGGCGGTACTGGAAGCGGGTGCAGTGCGGGCAAGGCCGATCCTGCTGACGGCACTGGCTGTTATTGCCGGTACATCGGTGATGATCTCCGATCCGGTGTTCGGTGGTCTGGGTGTTTCGATGGCCTTCGGCACGCTGGCGGCCACAGTGCTGACCCTGTTCATCATTCCGATGATCTACTACCTGTGGCAGCGCAATAAGCCATGGGTTGAAGCTGAAGAAATTTAGCCGAAGCTGTTTCAAATTTAAAAATATCTATACACAACAAGGAGTATAACAATGACCATTCAACGCGCTATTCGTATTATTGCAGGATCTTTTATCCTGCTTAGCCTCTATCTGGCTTCCATCTACAACGGTGTGATTCTAAGCGAGCCAAGCTGGCTCTGGTTTACCGCCTTTGTCGGCGCAAATCTGTTGCAATCAGGTTTTACGCAGTGGTGTCTGATGGAAGTGATTCTGGGCAAGCTGGGTCTGAAACACGGCTGATGCTGCTCGTTAGTTTCTATAATTTCTATATGACAAGGATGTGGATATGACTCCCATTGATTTTATGCAACAATATGCAGTGTATATTTTTATAACGCTGTTGATCAGCTGGATGCTGTGGCAGCGGGTGATTGCACCGCGCCTCTCCGGCGTGAAAAACGTGTCGGCATCGACATACTTTGCCATGCGTGATGAACCACATACGCTGGTTGATGTGCGCTCTGGTGGTGAGTGGGCAGGGGGACATGCACCGAACGCCGTCCATATTCCGCTGGGTGATATTGCCAGGCGCAAGCATGAAATTGCAGCAGACAAGGCGGTTGTGGTGATCTGTGCCTCCGGAAACCGCTCGGCTATGGCAGCGACGGCCCTGGCCAATGCCGGTATGAAGCCCGTATACAATTTTTCAGGTGGCATGGGCGCCTGGCAAGGCGCCGGTCTGCCGGTACGCACGGGCACAAAATAACAGGCTGTGTGACAAGGCCCCGGATCACTACTCTCACATGCGAGCGACCGGGATAAGCTGAATATTCACCAAGGAGAGCGTTAATGAAACGAATCATATGGACAATGGCTGCATTGATCATGATGCCTGTGATGGTCAGTGCCTGCGGCATGGGCGAGCAGACGCCCGAAGGCTATGAAAATGCCACGGTAGCCCATACCCACGAGCACTGGCAGCAGGGGGTGGCATCGCCTGTCCCGTTTATGCTGCTGGATGTACGTACCCAGGAAGAGTATGCAGAAGGGCATATTGCCGGCGCCATACTGATACCTGTGCAGGTATTGGCCGAGCGGCTAAGCGAGGTGCCACATGACAAGCAGGTCTATGTGTACTGCCATTCGGGCGCACGTTCGGCTCGTGCATCCACGCTGTTGGCCAGGAAAGGTTATACAAATATAGAAAATATGATGGGTGGCATTGTGGCATGGAAAGCTGCCGGCTACCCGGTGGAGTAGAGATGTTTGACTCAATGAATGTAAGCCAGCTCTATACGCGCTGGCTGGTAGCGCGAGAGAATGGACGCCCGTTAACGCTGATTGATGTGCGTTCTCTTGAAGAGTTTCAGTCTGGCCACGTGCCCGGAGCGCAACTGATTGCCCTTAATACGCTGATGGCCAGAGTCAGTGATATCCCGAAAAACGAGGATGTATTTCTGATCTGTCACTCTGGTGGCCGTTCGGCGCAGGCGGCTGATTATCTGGCCCGTCAGTGCGGGCACCGGAATCTGATCAATATCGAGGGTGGCACCTCGGCCTGGTTGCAGGCGGGCTACCCGTGCGAGTAATAGAACCGGTGGCGCTGGATTTGCCGGCTCGACCGGTATATGATCAGAAGTAACGGGAGTTAATGATGAGTGAATATGGCATGCGCACGGTGTTTGAAGGTGACATCAATGCTGCTGAAGCGGCGATCACCCATGCATTGAAAGCGCTAGGATTCGGCATTTTGACCCGTATTGATGTGGCTGCCACCCTAAAGCAGAAAATTGATGTGGAGCGAGCACCGTATGTGATTCTTGGTGCCTGCAATCCAACACTGGCCAATCAGGCCTTGCTGCTGGAGCCGGAGCTTGGCTTGATGCTTCCTTGTAATGTCATTGTCTATCGGGATAAAGAGGGGAGAACCATCGTATCCATTATCGATCCGGCCGCCATGGTCGGCATGATCGATAATCCTGCACTCTCCTGTCTGGTCAATGAGGCCAGACCACTGTTGCAGCAGGCACTCAAGGCGATCAATCAGGATTTATCGGGCGGATGATCACCGCTCTGCGATCAGCCAATGCTTTGGTGACAATGTCACTGAACTGTAAGTATCAGTTTATTAGCATGTGATCACTTTAAAGAGGAGGTTTGATATGAATGCAAATGTAGGTGGTGCAGATAGAATTATCCGTCTGGTGGCAGGGCTTGCCCTGATCGCATTCGGTGCGATGGGGGGGCTGGTTTCGCCATGGAATTTCGTGGCCATGGGTGTGGGTGTGGTGTTTACACTGACCGCAGTGATCCGTTTTTGCCCGCTCTATCCGTTGCTGGGCCTAAGTACCTGCAGTAAGAAATAAACCAGAGTCAGTCAATGGGTAGGGTAGGCTGACAGCGATGATGGTGTCATCTGCAGCTGGCCTATCCTGCCGATGATTGGTTTCATTATATCTGTCGCGAGTCCTCTTATTTTACGCCATCGGGTGTGAGAACCATACGGATAAAAAAGTTGTAATTTAATATTACTATATTATGATACGCAAAACTGAGTAAAACAGTATGGTAATAAGCGGTATGGCGGGAGCAGTATTGGCTTGACCTACAGGCAGTCGGTACCTTGTTTGGCAGCGATCGTGTTCGCTATTCAGTATGGCTCACCTGCCGCCATACAAGCAGGTATTAAACAGGATGCCCGGCATAACGACCGGGCATCCTGTCAGTTTCCATGCGGGTGTGTTACTGCAACACCTAGAGCCCGTATGGATGCGGGGCGAGGAGGAGCCCACCTCCTCGCTTCACTACTGCCGCAATGGCAGAATACTACAGGGGATCAACTATAACGGCCCCCGATACAAAAGGAGAGGAATATTATGGCCCATGTAGTCATTATTGGAGCGGGAATCGGGGGTATGCCGGCAGCTTATGAGATGAAAGAAGCCCTGAAAAAGTTTGGTGGTGAGCATGAAGTGACAGTTATATCCAATGTGGATTACTTTCATTTTACGCCATCCAATCCCTGGGTTGCCGTTGGTTGGCGTGACAAGGAACAGATCAGTTTTCAGTGCTCTCCCTATCTGAACAAGAAGGGGATCAACTTCCTCTACTGTGGTGTGGATGAAATCCTTGCCGATGAGAGCAAGCTGCGCCTGGGTAATGGTCAGCATCTGGATTATGATTATCTGATTATCGCTACCGGTCCACGCCTGGCCTTTGAGCTGATTCCGGGCATGGGGCCGCAAGGTCATACCCATTCAATCTGCCATGTCGATCACGCTGTTGAGGCGTATCACGCTTTTGAGGAGTTCTGCAAGAACCCCGGTCCGATCGTTGTCGGTGCGGTGCAGGGTGTATCCTGCTATGGCCCGGCCTATGAGTATGCAGCCATTCTCGATACTGAGCTGCGTCGTCGCAAGATTCGCGATAAAGTACCGATGACCTTCATTACGCCCGAGCCGTATATCGGTCATCTGGGCCTTGGCGGTGTTGAAGATTCCAAGGCACTGCTGGAATCAGAGCTGAGAAAACGCGATATCAAGTTTATTACCAACTGTAAAACCGTGGCCGTGCACGAGCACACCATTGATTATGAAGAGGTTGATCGTCACGGTGAGGTGATTGCATCCGGATCACTGGATCATAATTTTGCTATGCTGATGCCGCCTTTCCGTGGTACGGGACCTGTGGCCAACTGCGAAGGACTGGTCAATCCGGCCGGTTTTGTGAACATCAATGAATTTCAACAGAGCCCCACATTCAAGAATGTATTCGCTACCGGCGTCATCGTGGCTATTCCGCCTGTTGAGCCAACACCTCTGCCTGTCGGTACACCGAAGACCGGTTTTATGATCGAAACGATGACCACCGCCATTGTGCATAACATTATTCACGACCTGAAGGGTGAAGAACCGGAGCAATCCGGTACCTGGGGCGCAATCTGTTTGGCTGACTTTGGTGATGGTGGTGTGGCGCTGGTTGCCTATCCGCAGATTCCACCGCGCAATATGGTCTGGGCCAAGGGGGGGGCATGGGTGCATGTTGCCAAGGTGGGGTTCGAGAAATATTTCATGCGCAAGATGAAGACCGGTGTTTCCGAGCCATTCATTGAGAAGGCATTCCTCAAACGTATGGGTATCGAACGCCTTAAATAATGTCATACCGATGATGCAGGCTGCCCGTTACGGCAGTCTGCATTTATCATTTGTCGGAGGATGATTGCATGAGTGCATGGGAAGAGCGCTACCAACGTGGTGAAACAGGCTGGGATCGGGGCGGGGCAAGTCCCGCACTTTCGCAACTACTCGAACAGCTACCTGCAAAAGCCCGTGTAATGGTACCCGGCTGCGGCCATGGACATGAAGTGGTGGCGCTGGCAAAGCGTGGCTTTGTGGTTACAGCCATTGATATTGCGCCATCACCCATTACCCATCTGCGTGAGAAGCTGCAGCAGAATAATCTGCAGGCAGAGTTGATTCACGGGGACCTGTTCACTTATCTGCCAGAGCACGGTTTTGATGCTGTCTACGAGCAGACCTGTCTGTGTGCGATTGAGCCGCAACAACGCAAGGATTATGCAGCATTGTTACACAACTGGTTAAAGCCTGATGCCTCACTGTATGCCCAGTTTATGCAGACGGGCAGTGCGGGAGGTCCCCCGTATCACTGTGATCTGCTGAGTATGCATGTGTTGTTTGATGATTGCCGATGGCAGTGGCCGGCAACAGAACCGGCTTTGATACCGCATAGAAACGGCCGCTTTGAGCTGGCTTACAGACTGCGGCGGATTTGATGCGCGGATGGTTGCTAGCGGGGGGATACCATGACTGAAACAGATCATATCTACCCATGCCTGCAATGCGGTGTACTTAACCGGATTGCAGCGGCTAGCAGTGCAACTGCAGTGCGTTGCGGACGCTGTAAAAAGCCTGTATTTCCCGGTTTTTCTGTGCCGATCACAGACGCCAGTTTCAATGAGCGGGTGTTGAAATGTCCGCTGCCTGTTCTGGTTGATTTCTGGGCTGCCTGGTGCGCTCCTTGCCGTATGCTGGCGCCAACGCTTGAGCGTCTTGCCGACACGTTTCGCGGCAGGGTGCTGATTGCCAAGGTTGATGTGGATCAGAATCAGCAGCTTGCATCGCGTTTTCAGATACGCTCAATCCCAACCATGATGATGTTTCGTGGGGGAGAGCTTGTTGATACCATGCAGGGGGCGGCTTCCGAGCAGGATTTGATAACCCGTTGTAACCGGCTGTTGCAATCCTGACCGGTTGTTTGTTTGTCCCGGCGAAAGCGGGCAGGCAGCACTTGCCTGAAGCCAAGCTGCAATCATACGGTTGTGCTACAGTTGCTCAGATACCCTGTTTAGCTACGAGCCGAAGTGTTCCATTATTGCAGAGCGATGATAATGATAGAGGAGATGATATGAGTGATAAATATACAGAGCTGACCGCCAGACTTAGTAGCCACATTGGCTCAGTACGGAAAACCATTCCAGCCACGACTCAGGCTTTTTCCGCCATGGCACAGGCGGCCATGGCGGAAGGGGCGCTGGACATGAAAACCAAGGAGTTCATCGCACTGGCGATTGGCGTTGCCATGCACTGCGAAGGTTGTATCGGATTTCATGTCAAAAAGCTGGTTGCCATGGGGGCCACACGCGAAGAGGTGATGGAGGTGCTGGGGGTAGCCATTTATATGGGGGGCGGCCCCTCACTGATGTATGCCGCCGAAGCTGAAGAGGCCTTTGAGGAGTTTTCACGCCCATGAGCCTGAAGCTTCGTATGCTGAGCTGTCTGCACTGCCCGTCGATGACAATGCTGATCGTTGCAGCGATTCTATTGGGGATCATGCCGGTTACGCCGGAGCCACACCTGATCGAAAAGGTGCGCATGCTGCTCAACGGTACGCTGGTGAAACCGGTCGATATGTTTGATCTGTTCTGGCATGGCTGGCCACTATTATGGATTGCGCTTCGCCTGCTGACACCGGGTGCCGGCGGTAGTTGCAAGGTGTAGATCGTGAGCAGTGTGATCGATTTTACCGTGCTGTTGCTGATTGGCGGGATCTGCTGGCGGGCTTATCGCTACCGTCAGGCATGGTTTTGCATGATCCCTTATCTGTTGTGGCAACAGTGCCGGAACAGAAGTCTTGTCAGGCAACTGCTGGTATTCGGACCGGTTGTGGTCGGGTGGTTGCTGTTATGCCACTGGCTAAATGCCCATGCATGGCCTGCCACGGCAGCAGGCTTCATGCTGTTTGCCATGACCGTTGGACTGGAGTCCATGCGCAGTGCTGAAGAGCGACAGAAAATGGAGGATATACTATGAAGATGATGCGATGGATGGCGGCAGCCATGCTCTACCCGGTTACCGCAGTGGCCGATCCGCTGGACAAGGGTGAAGCCTACACGACCCGTCAGGGGCCCCCGCCATGGATGGATAATGTCGATCTCAGCCTGTTGCTGGTGGATTATGGTATATTTGCCCTGATGCTGATCGGGTTGGGCTGGTTGCTGTTCAAACGCCCTCACTATTTCCTGCGTATGGAATCCATTATTCGCTATCCTTTTGCTGCCATGTTTGCTGCAGCCAAACGGGCAGGCGGTGCGATAGAGTTTATACTGCAGATCATTACCGTGGTGGCGGCATTTATCGCTCTGGCTGCCTGGGTCTTCTTCTGTCAGTGGTTGAAGTCGGAAGGGCTGGGCGCACTCTCCATGATCGGTCTGGCCTTTATGGCACTGATGCTGGTGCGCCTGATCAAGGGCAATGAAAAATCACAACCGATTTGACGAATCGACATACGAATAAGGAGATTATGATGGCAAAAGGATTAGCAGATTTCGTGGCGCAAGCCAAAGCAGTGGTGGAAGAGGTTTCAACAGCACAGGTGGCATCCATGCTCGGCAGCGAGGTGTTGCTGCTCGATGTACGCGAGCCGGGTGAGTTGCAAACCGGCTTTTTGCCGGGTGCATTGAATATTCCGCGTGGCGTGCTGGAATTAAAAGCTGACCTTAATTTTCCGATGCGGGATCCCCGACTGACGGATCGTGACCAGACGATTGTGGTCTATTGTGCCAGTGGCGGACGCAGTCTGCTCGCAGCAGCTACCTTGCAGGAGATGGGCTTCACGCAGGTGAAATCAATGGCCTGTGGCTTTGGCGGCTGGCAACAGGAAGAGCGCGAAATAGCCGGCTCCTGAGACGAGACCTCCCTTTGCCATGAAGTGCCTGATCCGTGCCTGGCTGCGCCACGAATGCGAGTTGCGGGGCTGGTTGATTAGCCGCCTCGGTAACAGGGCTGATGCCGAGGATCTGTTACAGGATCTGTTCGAGAAGGGCATGCTGCAGGGCGAGCGTTTCTGTTTGATCGATAATCCGCGCGCATGGCTGTTTCGTGTGGCGCGCAACAGACTGACAGACCATTATCGACTCAGTCGGGACCAGGTTGAACTGCCGGAGGATATGCCAGCATATGAGCAGGAGTCAGATGCCGTCGATAACCTGTCTGAATGCCTGCCGCGGGTACTGCTGGAGCTCTCCGCAGATGACAGAGAGGTGATTACGCTTTGCGATCTGGATGGCATGTCACAACAGCATTTTGCCAACCTCAAGGATATTTCTCTGCCGGCGGTAAAATCACGCATACAGCGCGCGCGCCGCAGATTACGCCGGACACTGGAGACAAACTGCAAGGTGTTGCTCAATGATAACGGAAATGTCTGCTGCTTCGTGCCGAGGCCTCCGCTGCAGTAGTAGTATCCTGCATCTTTTTGAACTGCTGTTCGTCTTCTAAAGAGGAGGAGTGGGAGTGATAACGGGATCAAAATGATGACAGCTGTGGCAATATACAACTAACTGAATCTGCTCTCAGTGCTCTCTTGTTCAACATATCGGAGCGAGCCCGATCGCTATTTTCAGGGTTGCTGCGTGGGGCATCTATTCTGTTCGTCCGAGTGGTGTTCAGTGTTGTGCTATAAGGCGTTGAAATGAGAAGTATTAAAGTACTCGATAGCGGTTGTGATAGGTAATAGCGTGGTTGTAAGAGAGCGGGTAACTGAAATCAGGAAATAGGAGTGTCAGATGAAATCAGTATGGATGTTGATGGGTGTGGCCGGGTTAACGCTCGGATCACTGAATGTTATGGCTGCCGATGGTGTTAATGGTCAGGCCGGCATGCGCATGGGCCAAATGCAGGGTGGTATGGCGCCCATGGCGGATGAACGTGAGTCTGCAGGTATCCCGGAGCAGATGAAAACCCGGCACCTGGCACGTATGCGCAACCACCTGGAAGCTGTGCACGATATTGTCGATGCCATGGCACGCGGTGAGTTTGGCGAGGCTTCTAAAAGTGCACGGCTGGGGCTGACCATGCGTCCCGGCATGGGTGGTGGCAAAGGCATGGGCCCCGGCATGGGCATGGGTAAAGGTATGGGCGGGGGCATGATGTGCAGCAAAGGCAGCATGACCAACGAGGATTTTAAATCCATCGGCATGGCTTTCCATCAGAGTGCTGACAAGCTTGCCGATGTGCTTGAAAAAGGTGATGTGAAAGCATCATTGCGTGCTCTGGGTGACACCATGAGCTACTGCATTCAATGCCATGCGACATTCCGCCAGTAAGCACGTAGGTTTTGCTTTTGCAGCAGCAGGGCTGCGGTCCGGAGCGGCTGTAGCGATGATGATGTTCTGCGGTCATAAAAGCATGGAGAGTGATGACATATGACAACATTAAGCGTTCTGGTCGCAACGGCTGAACAGGAAGTTTTCCGTGGTGAAGCGCTTATGCTTATCGCCGCGAGCAAGGCAGGGGAGCTGGCCATTATGCCCGGGCATGCGCCACTGCTTGCTGATTTGCGTCCCGGTGCTCTGCGCATTCAGTGTCCAAATGCAAAGAAGGGTCAGGTAGATGAACTCTGTGTCGATATCGTGATTCATGGTGGTTATCTCGAGGTGCAGCCGAATGCAGTAACCGTGCTGGCTGATGCCGTGGAGCGCGCGGAAGAGATCGATTTGGCTCAGGCCGAGAGAGCAGTGATACGGGCAAAAGAGAAGCTGGCGTCAGCAACTGAAAAGGATATCAACCTGGCTATGTTACGGCTGGAGCTGGAACTGGCCCGGCTGCACGTTGTCTGCAGGGGGAAGGGTATTGCACCCAGGATTTCACGCTAAAGCTGTGTTTAGTCAGATAATTGTGCGCTGTCGCTGTCGGTCCGGCACGCAGGGCACAGACCTGTCCAGATACGCTGCTCACTCTGGATCTGCCAGTCCAGTAGTGATGCCGGTATCCATGGGGGCTCATCTTCTTCACCCGGCAGGTCGATGATGGTGGCGCAACGGCTGCAGCTGGCGTGATCATGGCGGGCGGTATTGCTGTCAAATACAGCATTACCGTTCATTTCAAAGCGCTGCAGTAAGCCACATGCTTCGAATTGCCCCAGGGTCAGGTAGACGGTGTTCATGGAGAGGGCAGGGTGGTCATCCTTGAGCTGCTGATACACACCGCGTGCGGTGACATGGGCCTGTTTTGATAGTACCAGACCGGCCACGGTCAGTCGTTGTGGCGTTAAGCGCAAGTCATGACTGCGCAGCAGGGTGGGTATATCATGCATCATTGACATGGGCGCATGGTCACATACCATTCTTAAATAGTAAAGATTCCTAACAGGAGGTAGATATGAAAAGATATATATCATGGCTGGCCATTGCATGTATGACAGCGGCTGCGGGCCTTGCACAGGCAGGAGAGCCACCTGCCGGTATTCCGGAGGGGATGGGAGCCTTGCCATCAACTGTACCGGTACCTGCCGATAATCCGATGAGTGCAGCAAAAACTGAGCTGGGCAAGCAGTTGTATCTGGATCCGGTGCTATCCAAGAGCGGCCATATATCGTGCAACTCCTGTCATAATCTGGGTACATGGGGTGTGGATAATCAGGCACGTTCCATCGGACATAAATGGCAACGTGGTGGCCGTAACGCTCCAACATCATTCAATGCCGCCTTCTGGTCTGCCCAGTTCTGGGACGGACGTGCGCCGCAACTGGAAGATCAGGCCAAGGGGCCACCGATGAACCCGGTGGAAATGGCTGACGACAGTGAAGAGCAACTGATTACCCGTCTGCAGGCAGCCGGCTATACACCACTGTTTGAGCAGGTTTTCGGCAAGAACAGCCTGAATTTTGATAATATGGCCAAAGCGATCGGGGCATTTGAACGTACACTGATTACACCGGATGCGCCGTTTGACCTTTATGTGCGCGGAGAGGGTGATATATCTGCTGCTGCCAAACGCGGTATGCGGAAAGTGGCTGATATCGGATGTACTGCCTGTCATAGCGGGCCGTTGTTTACCAATAACACGTTCCAGCAATTCAACTATGGCAGTGATGACGGACGCAAGTCCGTGACCGGCAATGCCGACGATGATCATTATTTCCGTGTCCAGTCATGGCGCAATGTGGCGATGACTGCTCCCTATTTCCACGATGGTGCGGTGAAAACCCTGCCTGAGGCGGTACGCATCATGGCCAAGGTGCAGTTGGATACTATACTGTCAGACGCCGATGTCGTTGATATCGTAGCCTTTCTGGAAACACTGACAGGTACGCCACCACAGGTAACATACCCTGTATTCCCACGTCCGGCCGGTCATGCGCTGAACTGGCAGGACTAAACAACGGGCTTTTCGCCCCGGCTTGAATTAGAGGGATGCAGGTAAACCGGAACAACAGCGGTTACCTGCATCCCTTTTTTTGTTGGCATGTTGCGTATCGTATATCGAACGAGCGGATAAAAAGGAGCAGGTGATGGACGTTTTCGACAAGGCTGTTGGTGATGAAGATATATTATCCCATTTGGGCCCGCTGGCTGTGTTGGCTGGCAGGTGGGAAGGGGATAGCGGTATTGATGTGGCACTTGGTCGTAACGGGCCTGTACAAACAGCCTACCGTGAACAGATGCTCTTTGAGCCAGTTGGACCGGTTGTCAACGGGCCGCAGCTGCTCTATGGCTTGCGCTATGCCACCACGGCATGGCCAAGCGGCTGCGATGAGCCGTTCCATGAAGAGGTTGGTTACTGGCTGTGGGATGCATCTGCCGGCCTGGTGATGCGCTGCTTCATCGTGCCGCGTGGTGTCGCCATCAATGCCGGTGGGGAGGCATCAGCCGCAGCAACCGCTTTTAGCATGCAGGCGACACTCGCTTCAAACACTTTCGGTATACTCTCCAATCCATTTCTCGATAAGGCATTCAGAACAGTATGTTATGATCTGTCTATTGAGGTACATGATGATGCCAGCTTCTCTTACCATGAGGATACGCAGCTGCAGATTCATGGGCAGGATGTGATCTTTCACCATACCGATCAGAACAGATTGCAGCGGGCAGCCTAGACAGGTGCAGAGTATGCTGCTCATCTGGCTGGTTACGTTTCTGTTTGCCGTGATTCACAGTCTGTTGGCCACGCAACGATGCAAACAGTGGCTGGGCAGGCGTGGGCTTGTTGAGCCCCGCTACCGCCTTGGCTACACGATCCTCTCCCTGTTTCTCACGCTCATCTGGCTTGCCTGGATCCACGCCCTGCCGGATCAGCTCCTCTACCGTGCCGATGGCCTGTTGTTTTACATGCTGATTGCACTGCAGATCGCGGGGGTCATCGTGGCGCTGGCGGCACTCAGGCCGATTGATACGATGGCTTTTCTGGGCTTCAAATCTGCAGGGGAGCAGGTGGATCCATTTGTCATCAGCGGCATCTACCGCTACCTGCGTCACCCGATGTACAGCGGTGTGATGCTGATCCTGTTCGCAAGCCCGTGGCAGAGCATGAACAGTCTGAATATGGCACTGGCCGTTGCACTCTACTTTCTCATCGGCTCCCGGCTGGAAGAACGTCGCATGCTGGATCAGCACCCTGCCTATGCCGCATACAAGCAGCAGGTAGGGGCCTTTTTACCGCGTATTTGTCCACGTCCTGACTGAACCCACGCCAGGGATCATCATCTGATGGATGCAATTCCAATTTGAGCCTTTAGGTTTTGCTTATGACAACTTCTTTGGCCAGCGAAACAGCCGTACCCATTTCATCTTCCGATTTCGAAGCGATGCTCAGCTTTTCCCGCACCGTATTCCGTCTGAAGGATAACCCTGCCTACCTGGCGGCACTGGCCGGGACACTGCCGGATGCGGCCCGTATTCCGACAGCATGGCCCAGTGTATTGATGGGCTTTGATTTTCATCTGACATCCGCGGGACCGAAGTTGATCGAAATTAACAATAATGCAGGCGGCCTCTATATCGGAGACGGGCGCTGGTTACCGCAACCGGTCAATGCAACTATGGCAGGCACGTTGAGCGAGCGGCTTGTAGCCATGTTTCCACAGCAGTGGTCGAGCATTGCCATTATGGACGAGGATGTGACCGGGCAATATATGTATCCGGAGATGTGTGCCTATGCCGATCTGTTACGTGCAAATGGTCGCAGGGCCTGTGTGGTGAGTCCTGAAGATCTGCATGCAGAGCAGGGGCGACTGACCTACAAGGGGCAGGTGGTTGATGCCATCTACAACCGCCATACCGATTTTTATCTGGAGGGTGAAGATCTGTCCCATATCCGAGCGGCTTATGAGGCAGGAGCGGTAGTGATTAACCCGCACCCGCGCAGTTATGCGCTGATCGGCGATAAAACGCGTATGGTGGACTGGTGGCGTCCGGGCCTGCTGGAGTCCTGTATCGCTGCCGGGCAGGTGGCGCGTATTCGCGCTGTTACACCGGAAACCCACCGCATGCTTGAAATGGATAGTGATGCGCTATGGCGTGATCGCAAACAGTGGGTATTCAAGCCTGCTGCGCGCCATGGCGGCAAGGGTGTTGTGCTGGGCAAGAACATGAGTCGCAAACGTTTTGAATCTCTGGATCGGGATGACACGATTGTGCAACAACTGGTGCCTGCTTCCGAAATTGAGCTGGCAGGCAACCGTATGAAGCTGGATATCCGACTGTACATGCATGGTGAACAGCTGATTGCGCTGGCCGGGCGTGCATGGCGCGGTCAGGTGACCAACTTTCGTGAGGAGGGCAGTGGCTGGGTATGGTTGAATATTGAAGGCTGATCTGTCGATTGCCGTGATTGTACCGGTACTCAATGAGCAGGGCGCACTACCGGCATTGATCAAGCGCATAGATGCCATGCCGTATGATGACGTGGTCATTGTTGATGGCGGATCAACAGATGGTAGTTGTCTGATACTGGATGCCTCTGCGCTGCGCTGGATCACTGCCCCCAGTGGCCGGGCGGCACAGATGAATGCAGGTGCAATCCTCTGCAGATCCGATATTCTGCTTTTTATTCACTCGGATACAGAGATTGATGCATGCTGTTTTGCGGCAATAAAAGCGGCAATGCAGGATAGTGCTACGGTGGCAGGACGCTTTGATGTGACCCTCTCCGGCAGGCACCCGGCTTTCCGGATCATCGAGCGGTTGATCAACCTGCGCTCGCGCCTGAGCGGTATCAGTACCGGTGATCAGTGCCTGTTTGTTCGTCGCTCTGTATTCGAGCGCATGGGTGGGTTTGCCCTGCAGCCTCTGATGGAAGACATCGAGTTCAGCAAGCGCTTGAAGCGGCGGGGGCGTATCGCCTGCCTGCATCAGCGCGTAACAACCAGCAGTCGTCGCTGGCAGCAGCACGGCATTATTAAAACAGTGCTGCTGATGTGGCGATTGCGCCTGTTGTACTGGTTGGGCGTGCCGGCCGAGCGTCTGGCAGCAGCATACCGGCAGGTGCGCTGATGCAGCTGGAGCAGATACGGGTGATTATCATGTGCAAGGCGCCTGTAGCAGGGCGGGTCAAAACGCGGTTGATGTCGCGCTACTCGGCTGCAGAGGCCGCCCTGCTGCACAGGGCCATGGCGCAGACGGTCATTGATCGGGCTGCACGGCTGTTTGCAGATGTTGTGGTTGCCGCTGATGATATCACGCATCCCTTCTTTGCCGGCTTCGCTCTGCCCTGTTGTGCGCAGGGGGAGGGTGATCTGGGTGAGCGCATGCAACGGCAGGTGGATCATGGCTTTGCCACAGGTGCCAAAGCCGTGTTGCTGCTGGGTACTGATTCACCACAGATGGCAGACGCTCGCCTGTTGCAGGCTGCAAGCGCAGTAAAGCGTGCAGATGTCGTACTTGGACCGGTTGAGGATGGCGGCTATGATCTGGTCGCCATGCGCAGTGCTGAACCTATATTTACCAATGTCATCTGGTCATCGGGCAAGGTGCTGGTGCAAACCATGGCGAATATCGGGCAACTCGGCCTTTCAGTCATACAACTGGAAACCGGTTTTGATGTCGATTTTCCTGAAGATGTGGATCGGGCTCGCCAATGTGGCTGGCAATCAGCATCTTGATCAATCACGGGTTTACGAAATAGCCATGTTTCTTCAGCGTTGTGCATCATCAGGTTACAAGTCGGAGCGTCATGCATGGGAAAACTGATCACATTCGAAGGCGGTGATGGCAGCGGCAAGAGTACGCAGTTGCGTCTGGCCGCGGCGTGGCTGCAGGCAAGAGGTGAGCGGGTCATCACCACGTTCGAGCCGGGCGATACGGCACTGGGGGTTAAAATCCGCCAGTTGCTGCTATCCGGTGCGCATATACCTGTACCTGAGTGCGAGTTGCTGCTGTTTCTGGCAGATCGTGCCCAGCACGTACGGGAGGTTGTGCAACCGGCGCTGCAACGAGGAGAGTGGGTATTGTGTGATCGATTCAGTGACTCGACAATGGCTTACCAGTTGGCTGCCAGAAAGCTGGGCACATCCAGTGAACTGCTGCGTCAGATGCTCACCTTTGCCGAATGCGGTGTAACGCCTGCGCTGACACTCTGGTTTGATCTGCCTGTAGCTGTTGCTGCCACGCGCATGCAGCAGCGACAGCTTGCCGGTGAAAAGAGTACGCGCCTGGATGATGAGGCTGCCTCATTCCATCAGCGGGTGGTGGCCGCCTTTGCCGGCCAGGCCGAAGCGAACCCTCTGCGGGTAATGCGTATCGATGCTGCCGCTGATGTCGACAGTGTACAGCAGCAGGTAACTACAATACTGCAGCAGCGCTTCGCCCTGTGAACAGCGAAGTTTTCGGGCACCAGCTGGTTGAGCAGCGTTTCATTGAGGCACTGACAGAGGGGCGCATGCACCACGCCTGGCTGTTGTATGGCATGAAGGGTATCGGCAAACACCTGCTGGCAGAGCATATGGCCGGGCTGCTGATGTGCGAATCGCATTCAGCATGCGGGGCATGCCATGGTTGCAAAATGCTGGTTGCCGGATCACATCCGGATGTATTTCGGGCCGGGCTGATTGAAGGTAAACGCGATGTGAATATCGAGCAGGTGCGTCAGATGCTCGGATTTTTATCCCTGAGCAGCAGCGAAGGCGATCGGCACGTGGTGATCCTTGATGATGCCGAACGCTTGAATAATCAGGCCGCCAATGCCCTGCTCAAGGGGCTGGAGGAGCCATCGGCCGGCAGTGTATTACTGATGATCTGTGCCGATCTGGAGCGGCTGCCGGCGACTATTCGTTCCCGCTGCATGCTGCAGCAGTGTATGCCCTTGCCGGATGCGGATGTAGAGCGGGTACTGGAGCGCATTCTGGCAGAGGATCATAAGCCGGATGCGGCGACACTGGCACTGGCGGTTGAGCTGGCGGACGGATGTCCGGGCACAGTCACCTGCCTGCAGGATAAAAAAGTCATCGATGGCCTGCTGCTCTGGCGGCAGTTGGTTGCGGAACTGGGCAGTGCCGATATCGGGCGCGTGGAGAGCTGGATCAGCCAGCATATTACCATCGTGCCGCATGCACTGATTGTGCGCATACTATTGGCGCCGGTTTACCCGCTGCTGCAGCAACAGCCTGATGCTGCTGCGTTCAAAGCACATGAACTGCTGCACAAGGCTGTTCATGACTGCGCCCGCTGGCCGGGTGATGTGATTCGCAACAGCTTGCGTGCCGCACCGACGCTGCTGGCAACTGTTCTGGCACTGCGCTCAGCCATCAGGGCCATGGCCTAGGGTCATCTTCAGTGCTTGCCGTGCCGGCGGCAAAAATGACCGCTCGCCATGGATGAACGCATGCAGTGACCGGTATTTTATGGGTATAACTAAACGATAATAATAACTTTTTAGTGGTATTGTGATATATGTTTGCTGCTGGCCCTGTTGTTGCTTCCTGTTTGTATGGATTGCGCAATAAACAGATACGACGGGATCGCGAATCATTGGCTCGCAATAGTGAAATATCTATGCTGTTCTCTGCTGTTGATGAGTGCCGTGATCGTCAGCCTGCCTGCACAGGCGTTGCCACTTAAAGGTGACTTTGTTTATCACCGTGGCGTGGGCAGCGATCCGGTTTATTACCGGGTACATCCGATCGATTATCAGGGTATACCGGCGCAAGAGGTTGTCTGGGAAAACAGGGCGATGCGGGCGCGACATGTATTGCGGCGGAGTGACGGGAAACCACTTTATACCCTGCGTGAAAATCTGCAGCGGCATGACAGTATTGAGGTGATTTATGCCCGCCGTCAGGGTGAGCCGACGTTGTACCGACAGCATAGTCATACAGGTGTAGTTGAGCGTAAAATCAGAGCGGAGGGGCTGCGTGATCTTGGCAGCCTGCCTGCTATTCTTGGCGCTGCACTGCTGCACCAGGATGAGATCCGTTTTTCCGCCCTGAATTATGCCGATGGTTCGGTTTATGCCTTCCGTGCCGCGGTGACCGGTTACCGCCAGATGACCACAGCCAGCGGGCTGGTTCGCTGTGCGCTGATAGAGGTGAGGCTGGACTCATGGATGGCGGCACTATTGCCGCGCGTGCAGCTGGTTGTGCCGCTGTTGCAAGCCGGGATGCCGTTTATCACGTACTCCGGGCCGGCGCTGGCCGGTGCCGGTGGCACAATGTCGCTTCACCTGTCCGGCATCACGGCTGATCTTGCCATGCTTAAAACACGCTGATTTATTCACCCTTGTGCTTGGGGTTTGTCATGCCGCAGGCTGGCTCCTAGAGTCTGGGTAATGCTACAACATCCATTCGCGCGATTTATACTTCATCTTTGGCCTCTGCTACTGGTTTTCGCCCTCGGGCAGGCCATGATGCGCTGGAGCGGCAATACCGAAGCACTGGGTATCACACTGACCCTGTCGCTGGCAGATATGCTGGCTTTCCTGCTCGCCTTCGGCACAGCGGCGTGGTCCTCCTGTCGTTCGTTACACCGTTGCCTGAAGCACGATCATCCGGAAAATAACGCCCGCAGAGTTGAAACCCTGATGGCTGATTTTCCCTGGCGGGTGCTGAAAGTATTCACGATTGCAGGCATCTGTTTTGCGCTTTACCTGCTGGCTGCAGTCACGCTGACCGCACTGGCCAGCAGCCGCGAACTGACCTCCAGTATGCTTATCTCGCTGGTGCTGAACTTCGGTTTTGGTGCAGGTGTCCTGGCGCCGGCGCTGGCCGTGGCCAATGCCATTGTGTTTAGCGTCAATTTGCGTTTGCAACTCTCTTCGCGAGGACTGTTTCAGGGACATCTCGATGAGGGGCACTCCTTCCGCCAGTTTACCTCCGCTTCGCACAGGCCCTGGCTGGTATTCATGGTTACCGGTCTCATGCCGACACTGATCCTCTCCGTGTATGTCTATCTGGCCCTGAACGGCGATGAGGCAAGTCGTCATTTTATTCTGATGCAGGCGCTGGTGCTGCTGGTGATGTCGGTCTCGGCCAGTATGTTGCTTGTGTGGACGATCAGCCATACGCTCAAGCGCGTTACGGTGGCACTGGAGTCCTGTCTGAGGAAGCTGGCCAAGGGACAATTTGATGCGCGTGTGCCGGTGCTTATGGATGATGAGTTCGGCGATCTGGCACTTGGTCTGAATACAGCCATGCGGGGGCTGCGCGAGCGGGAAGATCTGAAAGATTCACTGGAGATAGCCGCCGAGATTCAGCAGGGGCTGCTGCCTAAATTTGCGCCGGTAATTCCATTCTATCAGCTGCATGGATTCCAGCAGACCTGTTTTTCCGTGGGCGGCGACTATTACGATTATATTGAGCTGGAAGACGGGCGCGTCTGGCTGATGATTGCCGATGTCTCCGGCAAGGGTTACCCAGCGGCACTGACCATGGCCAACCTTCAGGCCATGCTGCGCGGACTGGCGACACTGAACTGGCCCATTGAGGAAGCGGCGCTCTACCTCAATGATGCTTTGTGCGACACATTGACTGCCGGCCGCTTTATCACGCTGTTTATGGGTAAGTTACAACCGCAGTCGAACTCACTGGTGTGGATTAATGCCGGCCATGTGCCGCCGTTTCTGCTGCATAATAACGACGGCATTGAACCGCTGGCTGCACTGGCTCCACCGCTGGGGCTGGTTAAAGGCATGAACTACGAAATTACCCGTACGTCACTGGAGGAGGGCGACACGCTCTTCTGCTACACCGATGGCGTTACTGAATCATCCAGCCGCAACGGGCATGATCGTTTTGGCGAGGCACGCCTGAAACAGTGGCTGCAGGAACACAAACATACAGATATCAAACAGATGCCGGCTGAACTGCTGAGCACATTGAACGATTATGGACGCAGCGACCAGGATGATGATCTGACCCTGCTTTGCGTCCGCAGCAATGCAAAAAACAGGGAGCTATCAACATGAACGAGTACAGACAGGAATCCGATTCGATGGGGGAGATGCAGGTGCCGGTTGATGCCATGTACGGCGCATCGACCGCACGGGCTGTCGAAAATTTCCCGGTATCGGATTTGCGTTTTCCGCGTGAATTCATCAAGGCTCTGGGGCGTATCAAACAGACCGCAGCCACCGTCAATCAGGATCTGGGACGCTTGCCCAAGGCGCGGGCTGACCTGATACGCAAGGCTGCCGCGGAAGTGGTCGATGGTGAGTGGGATGCGCAGTTTGTCCTCGATATTTTCCAGACCGGATCCGGCACATCCACCAATATGAATGTCAATGAAGTGATTGCTCATCGTTGCACCCAGCTCAGCAGCAAGGAGAGTGTTCACCCCAATGATGATATCAATATGGGCCAGTCCTCCAACGATGTGATTCCCACGGCCATTCATCTGGCTGCCACAGACCTGCTGTTATCCGATCTGATTCCGGCACTGAAATTGTTGCATGGTGAGCTGGTGAAAAAAGCCAGAGAGAACGACACTGTTATCAAGATAGGCCGTACCCATTTGATGGATGCCACGCCGATTACTCTCGGCCAGGAAATTTCAGGCTGGGCCAGACAGATCGAGTTGGGCATCAACAGGCTGGAATCGGTATTGCCGCGCATCACGGAACTGGCGCAGGGGGGTACCGCCGTCGGCACCGGTTTAAATACTCATGCGGAGTTTGGTGCACGTATTGCCATGGAGCTCTCGCGTGCTTACGGCATTAAATTCAACGAGGCGGCTAATCATTTTGAAGCGCAGGCGGCTCAGGATGCGGCGGTTGAGTTATCAGGGCAGCTCAAAACGCTGGCGGTGAGTCTGGTGAAAATCGCCAATGATGTACGTCTGCTTAATGCCGGACCGCGCTGCGGCATCGGTGAAATTACGGTGCCGGCTGTACAGCCCGGCTCATCGATCATGCCCGGCAAGGTGAATCCGGTCATCGCCGAGTCACTGGCTCAGGTCTGTGCGCAGGTGATAGGTAATGATGCCGCCATCAGTTTCGGCGGTGCTTCAGGCCTGCTTGACCTGAACGTCATGTTGCCGGTGATAGCGCATAATCTGCTTGAGTCCGAGCGCTTGCTGGCAGCCGCCTGCCGTATGTTTACCGACAAGTGCATCACCGGCCTGCAGGCCAATGTGGAGCGCTGTGCAGAGCAGATCGAATGGAGCATGAGTATGGTCACGGCTCTGGCGCCGGTGATCGGATATGATCTGGCATCAAAGCTTGCCAAGCAGGCGGTCAGCGAAGGAAAAACGGTTCGTCAGTTATGCGAAGAGCAGGATGTGCTGCCACTGGCAGAGTTAAAGCGGCTGCTCGATCCGACAACGATGCTGCATCCGAACAGGTAACGGTGGCACTGCTGTTGTAGTACACTGTGGCATGCGCATGCATAGGCATGGCCCGAGCAAGGGCGTGTGTATGCAATCATGGAGGATGAATGACGCTGACTATTGCTGATATAGTGACACGCCGGGTGGAAACGGTGTCGCCGGAGATGATGATGACGGCGGCAGCGGTGATCATGGCGGAGAAGAAGATCTCGTGCCTGGTTGCGGTCAGCCAAGGTAAGCCGGTCGGCATCCTTACCGAGGTCGATCTGGTGCATGCCGGTTGCCAACAGATCGATATGGACAGCACACCGGTGGCTGCGTTTATTTCACGCCCGCCGATTACCATCAGACTCAATCAGAATATTTACGACGCATTCGATTTTCTGGTTGAGCACCATATCCGCCATGTCGTTGTTGTGTCAGCAGACGGTTTACTGGAGGGGCTGATCTCCTTTACCGACATTATCAAATCGCTCTCCTTTGACGATTACCTGAAAACCAAGCGCGTTGTCGATGAAATGAGTAAAACTGTGGCCACCATTACACCGCAAGCATCGGTACTGGATGCCATGATGCTAATGAACCGGTGCGGTATCAGTTGCGTGGTGATCAGCGGCGGGGAGAGGGCACAGGGAATTTTTACCGAGCGTGATGCCGTGCGCATGATTGCCGCTCATATTGATATGGCGAATACCGCTGTGGTCGATGTGATGAGCACACCACTGCATGCACTGCCCCTCAACGCTTCATTACTGGAGGCATCCGATGCCATGCGTGAAGCAGGTATTCGGCGCATGGTCATTGTTGATGAGCTTGGCGCTGCTGCAGGTATCCTGACCCAGTTCGATGTGATTCGCGGTCTGGAGTCACTACGCATCAGACACTTCCGCCATATGCATGAACGCGTGGAAGAAAGACTAAGTGAAAGTCAGCAGTTGCTGGCCGAAAAATCGGAACTGGAACGTATCCTTAATGCATCATCTGCGGTGCTCTACCGCTGTGCATGGCAAGCCGATGGTGAGCATGGCCAGTTTGTCGGCACCTACATCAGTCCCGCCATCACATCGCTGTTGGGTTATGAACGGCAGGCGTGCCTGCAGCCCGGCTGGTGGCTTGATCACATCCACCCGGATGATATGCGCAAGGTGCAGGCAAATATGGCACGCTTGTTCGAGCGGGAGGAAGTGGATCATAGCTACCGTTTTGCCTCAAGTGCCGGTGACTATCGCTGGATACAGGATCATAGCCGCTTGCATAAAGGCGTGGACGGCAAACCGGATGAGCTGATCGCATCGTGGCTGGATATCACCAGCAGTCGCAAAAGCGAACAACGCGTGCTGGAAAGTGAGGAGATGTACCGCTCACTGATCGAGCAGTCCTTCGATTGCATTATGATTCTTGATGCAGACGGTAAGATCGTTTTTGCCAATGCGGTTTGCGCCGCCTCCTTTGGCAGCACGAAGGATGAAATCATCGGTCGAAACCTGTTCGAGATCGTGCATCCGGATGAGCAGGAGCAGATGAGACTCCGCTTTACACAGCGTATGAGTGGTGGTGGTCCTGATAGCTACTATGAATCGCGCATCGTGCGGAAAAACGGGGAGATAGCATGGGTGGAGGTCTCCGGCAGACTGATTACATGGCATGGCGCTCCCGCGGATCTGATCACGCTACGCGATATTAGCGAGCGCAAGCAGGCGGCCGAGAGCCTGCTGCTGACCCAGTTCGCACTTGATCATGCCCCGGATGCTGTCTACTGGATGGAACCGGATGGTACATTTCGCTATGTGAATGAAGCGGCGGCCCGGATGCTCGGCTATCCCCGCGAGACCCTGCTCGGCATGGGCGTTGCCGATATTGATCCGGCCTTGCCTGACGGTATCCCGCCGGAAATGGCCAGAGCAAGCAGAGAGGCAGGAGCAGGCAGGATTGAGACCACCCACCGCACCAGGGATGGTCGTATCATTCCGGTAGAAATCACCGTCGGCTGTATTGCGTACCATGGTATGGAGTATCACTGCTCTTTTGTGCGGGATATATCCGGGCGCAAGGCCGCTGAAGAGACGCTGCAAGCCAGTGAATATCGCTTCCGCAGTCTGTTCAATGAAGCACGTGACATGATGCATATTGTCGGCACTGATGGCCGTATTATTGATGTGAATCAGACGGAACTGGATATGCTCGGCTATAGCAGGGTAGAAATGATCGGTAAACCGGTGGCCGAGATTACCTGTCCGGAATACCGCGATGATACACTCGCCCGCATCCGGCAAATCATGCGTGGCGAAATACTGCCGCTGATTGAATCCGCACTGCATACAAGGGAAGGCGCCTGTATTCATGTTGAGCTATCTTCAACACCGCAATACAGCGATACCGGTCATGTTGTGGCAGGCCGTGCCATTTTGCGTGATATCACGGAGCGCAAACAGAAAGAGAAGCTGTTGGCCCGGCGGGAGCGCCAGCTGGCGTTGCTGGCCAAAGCCGGGCAGAGCATCAATGAGTCACTGGATGAGGCCGAAATCGGTCGAAAGCTGGTCGATTTATCCCGTAAGCTGGTGGTTAGTGAATCAGGCATGGTCGGCTTTGTCCGCGAAGGTAAGGTCTGCTTCAGTGAATATGTGAATGCAGATGAGAGCATGGCCATTGACCTCTCCTTTGCATCCGGCTATGGCGTGCCGGGGCATGTGCTGCTTACCCGCAGTGCCTATATAAGTGATGATGCAGAGCACGATGAGCGAGTGATCCCTGAGATTCAGCAGGCGTTGGGCTTTTGCAAGCTTATCGATGTACCGCTGCTCGACAGTCAGGGTGAAGTGCTAGGTTGCTTTGAGATGCACGACCGATTGGATGGTGCCTGCTTCGATGCACAGGATCTGGAAATGATGCAGGGGCTAGCCGCTATTGCTGCGGCTGCACTGGTCAATGCCCGCCTGCTGGCCGAACAGCGTCTGAACCGACTTGAAATTGAGCAGGCTGCCGAGCGTATGCGCCGGATACTGGATGCCGATTTCGATGCCATTATTGTGCATCAGGATTTCAAAGTGGTATTCAGCAATCATCAGGCACAACAGCTGTTCGGCTACTCATCGTTGCAGGAGACGCTGGGTGTTGATGTTATGAGCTGCTATCCGGCTGAGTATCGACACTTTGCTGCCAGAGCAGGCAGAAGAGCCATGCGTACCGGCAAAGTGCTGGGCCGCATGGAAATGAGCGGCTTGAGTCGAACCAAAAGTGAGCCCTTTCCGATTGAGATTGCCAGTACACCGATTCAGTGGGCAGGCAAACCGGCTCTGGTCACCATCGTACGTGATATTACCCAACGCAAAGCTGCTCAGGAGCAAATTTTTTCATCCCTGAAACTGGCAGAGAGTGATCGGGCATCGATGCGCGCCATATTGAATAACCTGCCTTTTATGGCATGGCTGAAGGATGAGAACAGTGTTTATCTTGCTGTGAATGAGCGCTTTGCTCATGCCTTTGGTGTTGATAATGCAGAGACGCTGGTCGGCAAGACAGACTTTGATATCTGTCCGCAAGATCTGGCGATTGCTTATCGTGCCGATGATTGCCAGGTCATGGAAAGTGGTCTGCCCAAGCATCTGGAAGAGTTGGCCGAACTTAACGGCGAACGACGCTGGTTTGAAACCTTCAAATCGCCGGTGTTCAATGGCTCCGGTCTTGTGATCGGCACCGCCGGTACGGCCGCTGATATCACCGCGCGCATGAACAGTGAGGAGCAGATGCGTCTGCTCAAGAGTGCTGTGGCATCGGTCAGCGAGAGTATCATCATTACCGATGTGGCAGGTGTCATCGTCTACGTCAATCCGTCGTTTACGCGCAATACCGGTTTCACTCTGGATGAAGCCATCGGTAAAACGCCGGCAATTCTGAACAGTAAAAGACAGGCGAAATCCTTTTACCGCCATTTCTGGCAGACGATCATGGATGGCGAGCCATGGTCCGGCCGTATTCTGGATCGTCGCAAGGATGGCACGATCTTCCCTGTTCATCTGTCGGTGGCGCCGATTTTCGATGACACTGGCGCAACCACTCACTTTGTGGCGGTGCATGAGGATCTGACTGAAGCTGAAAAAATGCAGAAGCAGTTGATGCAGTCACAGAAGATGGAGTCGGTCGGTATCATGGCCGGCGGCATCGCCCATGATTTCAACAATTTGCTGGCCAGCCTTACCGGCAATATGTACCTGTTGCGCTTGCATCATCAGGGCGATGAGGAGGTCGTTGAGCGTACGCGCAATATGGAAACATCCATGTATCGTGCGGCAAAAATGATACAACAGCTGCTGACCTTTGCCCGCAAGGACCGGCCTGAGATGCATGACATGGATCTCAGGGGTTTTATCAAGGAGGTACAAAAGCTGGTACAGGCATCATTGCCGGAGAATATTGCATTTGCACTGGATTGCCCGATGACAGAGCCGGTCTGGATCCATGGCGATGCCACACAGCTGCAGCAGGTGTTGCTGAATCTGGTGGTCAATGCCCGCCACGCCGTCAGCGGCAAGCCGGATGGACGCATTATCCTGCAACTGGGCCATGATCATCCGGATGCGCAGTTGATGGCCGAGCATGCCCAGGCGAGCAGCGATGAGGGGTGGTGCTATCTTCGCTGTACGGATAACGGTTGCGGGATTGAGCCTGCAGCACTGGAGCATATCTTTGATCCGTTTTTCACCACGCGGGAAGCAGGGCAGGGGACGGGACTGGGGCTGGCCATGGTCTATGGTGCGGTGCAGAATCACAGCGGCATTATTGATGTACAGAGCAGTGAAGGGGAAGGCACAGTATTCACCATTTACCTGCCGCTGCGCAGTGCCCGTGAGGTGGATTTTTCCGACGACAACGATGTCTGTATCGACGGCACAGGCAAGGGTATCCTGCTGGTAGATGATGAGCCCGGTCTGCGCCTGGTGCTTGCCGAGGTGCTGCAGCAAAATGGCTTTGCAGTATGGGTGGCATCGGATGGAGAAGAGGCAGTGGATCTGTTCAGAAAAAACAGTAACAGTATTGATCTGGTACTGATGGATGTGGTGATGCCTAATATGGGTGGTGTAGCTGCGGCTGAAGAGATACGGGCTATGCATGCGGATCTGCCGATCATTTTCCAGACCGGTTATGGTGAGGATACGCAGCTGACTGCCGCACAGACCATCAGCCACAGTGAGTCATTGCAGAAGCCGGTAAAAATACCTGAACTGCTGCTGTTGATTGAGGAGAGTCTCCGATGAATCATCTGTTCAGGATGCGGCTGAACGGGGCTTTGGCGCCATGATATTCCCGGTCGCTGATACTGACAAAAAACAGGCCCGCTGGCCGCATAATCTGTTTGTGCTCAATATCTTTTTTTGCAACCTGCTGATGACACCGGCAGCCATTGTCTTGAATGTCGGCATGTACGGCTTCCTGATACCGCTTGTCTGTTCGCTAAGCGTTATTGCCGCTATCTACCTGCGCTCAACAAAAAAAAGCGTCTGGTTTGTCGATATGCACTGGCGACTCTGCTTCCAGCGCTGCCTGTGGTTGATGGGGGGGTACGGTATTACCGCGTTACTGATGCTTGTCGGTTGGCTGATCAGCCTGACTGCTGCTGATGCCCGAATGGCCGATATCATGTTTACGGCCATCTCGCGTATTGCCGTGTTACCGACGCTGCTGGCTGTGATGGTGACTGTCGTTTTCGAGGCAGGAGGATTACAACTGGTGAGCAAGGGCGAGGTACCTGACAAGCTGGTGGAGCGCTACCCTCCTGCCTGAGCAGGGTGATCAGTTGCGGGAGGCCCGATCTGCGCGTGATTGTGCTGGAAAGCGTGTAACGCATCGGTCACACTGCCGCCATGCTTGAACTCTCTGATTTATCTCTTTCTGTATCGATTCAGGGTACTGCCGTTGAAGCGGTTTCCGGGGTCTCATTGAAACTGGAAGCCGGAACGGTGCTCGGCCTGGTGGGTGAGTCCGGTTGCGGGAAATCGCTTACCGCTCAGGCCATGTTACGCCTGGGTGAGCATCAGGGGGTGACTAAAACCCGTGGTGATATCCTGCTCGACGGGCAAAGCCTGTTCGCTCTGGATGATGAAGCGCTGCGCCGTATCCGTGGCGGCCGTTTGGCGATGGTGTTTCAGGAACCGATGACGGCGCTCAATCCGGTATTTTCAGTCGGCAGTCAGCTGATTGAAGTGATCCGGCTGCATCTGGATATGGATAAACAGCAGGCACGCGCACGTGCTGTCGGACTGTTGCAGGATGTCGGCATGCAGGATGCTGAACAGCTGCTGAGCCAGTATCCGGATGCGCTATCGGGTGGTATGCGCCAGCGTGTGCTTATTGCCATGGCCATGGCAGCCGATCCCGATTATATCATTGCCGATGAGCCGACTACGGCACTGGATGTGTCGGTACAGAAACGGATTATCGCGCTGCTGCTGAATCTGCAGAAAAAGCGTAATCTGGGACTGTTGCTGGTCACCCACGATTTCGGACTGGTGGCGGAGATGTGTGATGAGGTGGCTGTGATGTATGCCGGCCAGATTGTTGAAGCCGGTCCCGTCAAAGATATCTTCGATCATCCTGCCCATCCCTATACGCGTGCACTGATGGGGTGTCGTCCCGAGGTATCGGATCCGGGGCGTTTGATGCCTGTGATTGGCGGGCAGGTACCGCCACCCGGGCGCTGGCCTGCCGGTTGTCATTTTGCCCCGCGCTGCGCACTGGCCGATGACGCCTGCAAGGCAAACGTGGCTGCCGATGCTTGGGCAGACGGCGTGCATATTGCCCGCTGCCTGCATGTTCGGGAGGTCGCGCAATGACAACAGTGCTGGCTGCCAGAAACCTGCATAAGAGCTTTGCTGCCGGGGGTATGTTCAGTGCCGGCGGTGCCGGCAAAAAGGCGGTTGTTGATGCCTCGTTCGAGCTGGCTGCCGGTGAAACACTGGCCATTGTCGGTGAGTCGGGTAGTGGTAAATCAACCACGGCGCGTATGGCCATGCGCCTGTTACCGATTGATTCAGGTGAGATGCTCTGGAATGACGAGGATGTCTCGACATTAAGCGCACACGCGCTGCGCAGCCGTCGCCACCATATCCAGATGGTTTTTCAGGATCCGTTTGCCTCACTAAACCCGCGTATGAAAATATGGGAGTCGGTAGCTGAAGGTTTAAGGGTTCACCATAAAGGGCTGACGCGCGCCCAGCGGCGGCAGCGGGTGGCGGAAACACTGGCCCTGTGCGGACTCGACGATTCCGGTATGGATCGCTATCCGCACCAGTTCTCCGGCGGCCAGCGCCAGCGCATCGGTATTGCCCGCGCTCTGATTGTAGAGCCGAAGGTACTGGTACTCGATGAACCGGTTTCTGCACTCGATGTATCGGTACAGGCGCAAATCCTGAACCTGCTCAACCAGTTGCAGCGCGAACGCGGACTCTCCTACCTGTTTATCTCGCATGACCTGTCGGTGGTTCGACATATTGCCGATCGCGTGGCAGTGATGTTTGCCGGCCGCATTGTCGAGACCGGTACGGCCGAAGCTGTATTCCATCGTTGTCGCCACCCGTACACGCAGGCGTTGCTGGATGCGCGGCCGATCAGCCATCCGGATGAGCGCATCCATAACCGTCTGCCGATGGGGGCGGATGAGGGCGTGGCAGAGTCAGGTTGCCCGTTCCAGCCGCGCTGCCCGTTTGCGCAGGCTGATTGTGCCAGCTTTGATTGCCGGCTTAACGCGCAGGGCTTTGCCTGTTTGCACCCCTGCAGCTGAAGGATCAACCGATGAATGAACTGAACGGGCGCGTACAGCGCGATTTTGAGCCGGGAGGGCTGCTTGATGAGAAACTGCCGGGTTACGGGCGGCGGGAAGAGCAGATCCTGCTGGCCGGCGAAATAGCCGACTGCATCGAGCATGACACCTGCCTGTTGGCGGAAGCGGAAACAGGTACCGGCAAGACACTGGCGTATCTGATCCCGGCACTGCGCTCATCGGATAAAATCCTCATCTCCACCCATACCCGTTCCCTGCAGGATCAGCTGGTACATCGTGATCTGCCGGCCGTGCAGAAAGCCCTCGGGGCCAGGCGCCGCGTGGCACTGCTCAAGGGACGCTCCAACTACCTCTGCCCGCACCGGCTAAAAAACCATATCGCCAGTCCGCAGGTAGAGTTATGGGCGCAGAAATCGATGCTCAAGGTGCTGGACTGGTCACACAAAACGCGTGATGGCGATCTGGCAGCACTGCCGTTTGATCCGTTTGCCAAAGGCATCGGCCAGATGATTACCTCAACGGCCGATCAGTGCGCCGGTTCCCGCTGCCCCGAATTTGAAAGCTGTCCGCTGATGAAGGCAAGGCAGAAGGCGCAGTGCGCGGATATCGTGGTGACCAACCACAGCCTGTTGCTGGCTGATGCGGCGCTGAAATCAGGCGACTTCGGCGAAGTGTTGCCGGAATTCGATGTCTATGTGCTGGATGAAGCGCATTCATTGCCGCAGCTGGCAGGCCAGCATTTCGGTATACAGCTGACCCGCATGCACTTTATCCAGTGGCTGAACGATATGCAGGCTGAGCTTGAAGAGATGGGCGATGAACCGGCACTGAAAAAAGATATACTCGAACAGGGACGTCTGGTGCTGGATGCATATCCGCAGTCCGGTCTGGAAGCACTGGAGAACAGCTGGAGCGAGATGCTGAAACTGTCCGACCTGCGCAGAGAACGCAGTGAGGCATTAACCAAGCTGGCTGAGCGGGCGGAGCAACTGGCGGAAGAGATCGCCATGGTGCGCAAGCCGGCCGATGGTTTTGTCGGCTGGTCGGACGGGGAGGGTGAGCAGTGCCGGCATACGGTGGCACCGGTTGAAACAGGTCCGGTACTGGCCAAACACCTGTGGAGCCGTAAAGCGTCATTTATCTTACTTTCCGCTACGTTGCGTGTATCCGGTTCATTTGATTATGCACGTAATCGCTTGGGCCTTGCCGATGCCGAGGAGACCTTCCATCCGTCACCGTTTGACTATGCGCAGCAGGCGATGATTTACCTGCCGCGCCATATGCCGGATTCTCGTGCACCCGGTGCGATAGAGGCGATGACCGATGAGATCGAAACGCTGCTGCGTGCATCCAGAGGCCGTGCGTTTGTGCTGTTCACAGCCTGGTCTATGCTCAAGCAGGTGGCACCCGAGCTTGCCCGCAGGCTACCGTGGGACGTGTTGATTCAGGGGGAGTCGGGCAGTCGCGACGCCATTCTCGATGCTTTCCGGGCCGATACCCATTCGGTGTTGTGCGGCACACGCAGCTTCTGGGAAGGTGTGGATGTACCGGGTGAATCACTGAGTATGGTTATTATCGATAAAATGCCGTTTGCTCCGCCCAATGACCCGCTGTTGCAGGCGCGCATCCGCCGCTGTGAAGAGCAGGGGGGGGGCGGTTTTCGCGATATCCAGTTGCCGGAAGCGATTGCCACCCTCAGGCAGGGGGCCGGTCGCCTTATTCGCAGTGAGCAGGATCGCGGTGTCATGGCGCTGCTTGATTCGCGCCTCTACCATAAAGCCTATGGTCGGGAGGCCGTGCGCAATCTGCCGCCAGCGCCCATCCGCGATGATCTGGCCGATGTCCGCTGGTTCTTCGAGGAAGCAAGCGAATAGAAACCACGGGGTGGTTTCTATTCGCGCGATAGTGAACATAAAACAAGCCACGGGTGTGGCTTTATTGAACGCGATAATCAAAAGAGTCTAAAAGCATGGGTGTGCTTTTATTGGTCGCGTTAGTGCAGACCGAACAAAACCATGGTCATGCTTCTTAATTACTGGATAGTTCGAAATAATATGAAGCCATGGGTTTATGATGGCGGATAAATAACGTAAAAGATGAAGAGGTGGCCTGAACATGGATGACTCTAGTGGTTCTCAAGCAAACGCTGAAACGCCCAGGCGGCGGCTTGATTGTTATCTCAACGACATAAACTCAAACGTTGCCAAGTATGTGAACCTGACACTGGTATCGCTCATTATTATTTCAGTGATCTGTTCCATGCTGATCACTGTTAAAGACCTTCCCGTTGAATATTACAACCGCATAAAATTCGCCGAGTATGCTTTTGCTTCAATGTTTGCGATTGAGTATCTGGTGCGCATCTATTCAGCCCCAAACCGGTTGAGATATATATTCAGTTTTTACGGGTTGATCGATCTGGCAGCGATACTTCCCATGTTCCTGTTCGGTTCCAATGAAACATTCTCACTGCGCTTGGTCAGAACCATATCCCTCTTTCGCATGCTCAAACTTATTCGCTACACCAAAGATGTGCAGGTGCTGCTGAACTCCCTGAGCAAAAGCCTGATGATTCTGGTGATGCTTATAACGGGTATTATTTTATTAACCCTTATTGGCGGAAATGTCATTTATCTGGTTGAGCCGGAAAACTTCGCTTCCGCATTTGATGGTGTCTGGTGGAGCCTGGTTACCATGTCCACGGTCGGATATGGCGATTATGTGCCGCACACACTGGCCGGGCGGGTTGTTGCCGGGGCCGCCATGATTGCCGGCATTGTACTGTTTGCTATTGTGACCGGCCTGATCTCATCACGTATTATTGAAGCAACCCGGATTTATGAACGTATCCACTGCCGTGGTTGTCACGCCTCAATCGAGCGTGAAAGTGGCTATTGCTCAACTTGCGGGATTAAAAATCCTGATGAGGAGTTCAACCAACTCACGGCTGCGGAGCACGATACACCACTGCAGTAGCGTGTCTTTGCTGCGCAGCAGTGAACTGTTGCGGAGGTCAAACCATGGCTGACCCGTTCAACCTGAACCGCTTTATCGATGCCCAGCTGTATAGCTATGCGGCAGGGCTATCCGAGCTGAAGGCTGGAGAGAAACGCTCCCACTGGATGTGGTTTATTTTCCCGCAGATAGCGGGGTTGGGCCGCAGCCCCATCGCCAGAGAGTACGCCATAAAAAGCGTGGAAGAGGTCAGGGCTTATCTGGATCACCCTGTACTGGGCGCGCGTCTGATTGCCTGTACCAGAGCCGTAATCGAAATCAGGGGTAAGCCGCTGTCTGCAATCTTCGGCTATCCGGACAATCTGAAGTTCTGCTCTTCAATGACACTGTTTGAATATGTGTCCCCGGCAGGCTGCATCTTCTCTGATGCGCTAGAGCAGTGCTGCGGCGGCGAGAGGGATGCCAGAACAGTGGCAATCCTTGAAGCAGGACAGGGTTGAACCGGAATGATTCGTTAGCTCCGAATATCAGGAAGCCATTGCCGAAGATGTTGGATTGCGCCATTCTATGCGTATTCCGGTGAAGTCGGCACCTGATTCCAGTCGAACGCGACACCCTATTCCGGTGAAGTCGACACCCCCTTTGGGAGCCTGTTGCT